>JABJPM010000012.1 GCA_018663865.1 Candidatus Woesearchaeota archaeon
CGCGATTAAGAGAAGTTCGGTTTTGAGGCAACCCACAAAACCGAATTTGGGGAAATTTTCTGCAAGAAAATTTACCTCTTAATCGCTGTTATCTGTCCCGAGGGCGTAGCCCGAGAGTGCAACGTGGCAAGGAAAATCTTTGATTTTCCGCAGAGTTCGAGACGCCGATTTTTTGTATTCTTGAAATAATATTTTTTGGGTGGGCAATGTATTAGAGAGACGCGCGCTTCTTTGTATAGTAACTATATAGTAGTAAAATAACCGAAAGGTTTATAAATAAGCAAATTATCCTAATTCTATGACAAATAAAGTAACAGAAGGAAGATATGAAAATGCTCAATTTAATGAGTTATGCAAGGTTCTTATAGCTTCGCCTGGAATGGGATATTTTGAAGCTCTAGCGGAAGTAGGTTCAGAGAATATGCCAAGCATGTATGATGTTGCAAGTGTAAAAAGGTATTTTCATAAAAGAGGTAAATTAGATGTTCTTAGTGATCCAGGAATAATCTTTGAAAAAGATGATCCTCAATTTAGACAATTAGTTCTCGGTGGAGAAGCACAAAAGAATGTAGCAGTTTCTAGCCATTTAGACAATCCTGATGTTAGATACATGTGGACAAATGAATATTTAGGAATAGCACCAGAAGGGCATCCAGCAGAAGGAGAATTAATTATGGCTAAAGTAGAAGGGATCGATATGACCAAAAAAATTGGACATCCGTTGGGTTTCTTAGGTTCTGAGGATGGTAAGCAAAAAGGTCAAATCATTGTCTCAACAGATAAATATGTATTACTTAAAGATACTGGTCTAAATTATATGCAGGATAGAGATACTCTGTGGTGCGGACAAATTCAGGGGTTCCAAGAAATTAATGGACTAATGGTTCCAGTTACAAACAGCGGATATCGTCCAGATAGTAATAGATATCAATCCGACAAAGAAGATGTGGGTTTTGGAGATTTGACTTTTAGAGGAAAAAATAATGATCCAGCACCAATAGCACTAAGACCTTCAAGCTGGAGTCCTTTAGGATTCAATAGAAACAATTCTTTAAGCTCAAGATTTAAAGTTTTACAAAAAGAAAATCTTGAGGGATTATTATAAATCAAAATCTTTGATTTTGACTAAATGTTGCGTAGCAACTGCGCGCGTCTCTCCTATTGGGTGGGAGAAAAAATATTATTTCCTAATTTTTATTTCTAAATTTTGAGGCGTCTCGAATTACAGATAACATTTGGTTAAAGAAAGTTCTTTGGAGTGGAGTGGAAAAGAATTTGGGAAAATCCTGCAAGGATTTTCTCTTTAACTGTTGTTAAGTCGTGTGAGCGAATGAAATGAGTAAGAGTCTGCAAGACGGCACCGAAGCCGATGGGCGAAGGAGTTTTTTCTTCTGCGTTAAGAAAATTTAAATCTCCTATTTTAGGGTGGGGCGGAAGCGCGCGTTTTTTGTTTCTTTTTTCTAAAAAGAAAATAGGGGTTCTGAACTATTTCTTTCCAAGAATCAAAAAGGTATTATATTTTTGAAATTTTATTTCTGTCTTGAAGCCTATTTCCTTCATCCACTTGATATGTTTTTCCCAAGAAGATAAGGGATTAAGATATTTATGATGATGTGCCCATTCCTTTAAGGTTTTTTCATCTTTTGCTTTTTCAACAAGGAAGTGATAATGGTGTGCGTCATTTAATGCAGAAAGTTCCTTATCTTCGTAGGTCATTAAATCTCCTAAAATAAATATTCCTCCTTTTTTTAGGCAATCAAATATTTTTTTTAGCATTTGTTCTTTATTTTTATCATCGCCTTGATGATGAAATCCTATGACACTCACGACAACATCAACTTCTTTGGGCAAATCTAATGTTGAATAATCTCCAAGAATAAACTCGCAATCAAATCCTTTTAATTTCTTCTTTGCTCCATCTAACATTTTTTGTGAAAAATCCATTAAAATAAAATGAGGATTTTCTGTATTTTTAGCAATAACCTGGGTTGTAAGACCAGTTCCGACACCTAAATCTAAAATTAGGGGATTTGAATTTATCTTACTAACAATTTTGATTATTTCAGTATGCAATTCTCTATGACCTGGAATAGAATTAACAATGTCTTCATCATATTTGTCCATCTCATAATGGTCATAATTTAATTCTGTTGGCTTTACATTAGTCATATTATTTTTCTTTTTCCGTAAAATATTTATTTACATTGCTTAGTACTTTTTCATAAAAATCAAAAGGAATAACTATTCCGTCTCTTGCTGGACAATGATTATTAAAGGTTCCCGCTCTTTTGTAATTCTCACTAGACACCCATACTTTTTTTAAACTTTCTTTTCTTATGTCTTCACAAAAAGTACTCTGTTTGTCATCCCTGCCCGGACACCTTATAACTTTCCCCTTTAAAGTTAAATACATTCCACAGGATGCCTGATTACACGGAAAACATCCTGCATAGGAAGATACCCCTTGTTTATTCAATTCATTCAAAGTTATAAGATTATTTTTAACATTCCAGACATTAATTTTAGTGTACAACTCAATAATATCTTTTTCAAATTTTTCTTTTCCATATTCGAGATCTTGTTTTCTTTTTTGAATCATCCCTAATCCGCTAACCATTGTAGGAATACTGATGACAAATAAATTTCTCCTTCTCCCATACTCATAAATCTCAAAGATTTCTTTTATATTGGCCGGAGTAATAGGTGCAGCATATAATGCTAGTTTAGTAGGGTTTGTCTTATTAAAACCTGCATTAATCAAAAGTTTTAATGCTTTATTTCTTTTTTGAGAATAATTTTTAACTTTCCCAGGACCAACCATATAATCTTGAACTTTAGTGTCAAATGAATTAAATCCCATTATTATATTAACATCTAACTCTTTTAATTTTTCTACTAATTGTTTCCCCGTAGTTATCCCATAAGAGTTATAATACTTTTTTACAAGACTATCATCTCCAATAACGTGTCCTTTGGTGAATATTCCTGCACGAATATTCATTTTTTTTAGTTGTATTAAAAGTTTAAGAAATTCTTTATTCTCAAATGGCTCTCCCGCTCCTAAAAATCTAATGGATTCTAAGCCTAATTCTTTTGCATCTTTCAATATCTTGATAAGTTCATCATAAGTAAGATTATTTTGTTTAAGACAATTTAGACTTGCTGATTTACGAAAACAATGAGGGCAATTCAAACTGCATTCAATGCCAAAATCAATATCCATCATAAGAAGTTTTGAAGTTCCATCAATTAAAGTTTCATTCAATTTATCTTGATAAAATCCTTCTAAATCTAGCTTATTAATAAAACCTTTTGGGAATTTATTCTTAAATATTATGGGAATTGTTGGTTTAATTATTGCCATAATATTTTCTCCTATACTCTCCAGTTATATTATTATGGGAGTATTTTTTTAAATAATATTTAACGCCTTTTTTAGCAATTTCAGAAATGGCCCTCACAAGCCTCTCAATATCGTCTTCCTTGTTAACTAAACTAAAACTTGCCCTAACGGAACCTGGAATCAGGCAGGTTTTACCCTCTTTTACCGCTTTTATTATTTCCTTATCTGACTTAATATTTAAAATTCTTCTTGAAAATTCATAAACACAATATGAACCTGCCCTGGTTCCAATTCCATATTCATCGTTTAATATCTCGGCTACTAATAAACAAGGAAAGTGTTTTATATTGAATGTTATTAAACTTGTATCCATAACTCCCCTTTTGTTTCTTTTAACATATAATACTACTTCTTTTATTTTTCCTAATTCACTATAAGCCTTTTCTACTAAAGAATGCTCATAAGTAGAAATTTTATCAACGCCTATTTTGTCTAATTCTTTTATAGAATAATATAATGAACGAGCTCCAACAAAATTTGGGGTTCCAGGATCGTGGGCTTGAACATTTTTATATCTTAAAACTTCTCCTTTAGAAGTAATGTATGGAAAATTTCCGCCACCCATCTGATATGGCCAGAATGCATCTAAAATATTTTTATTTCCCACAATTGCTCCACTTCCAAACGGAGCATACATTTTATGTCCGGAGAAGACAACAAAATCAACATCTTGTTTAATCATATCTATTTTTTCATGTTGTAATAATTGACATGCGTCAACTACAATTAAAGCACCATAATTGTGAGCAATTTTTGCAAGTTCTTTAATTGGAGGTTTATATCCAGTAACATTAGAAGCGCCAGTCACAACTAAAACTTTTATCTTTTCATCTTCTCCTTTTTTGTCTTGCTCTGAAAATATTTTTTCAACACTAGCTAAATCAAAAGTAAAATCTTCTTTTGTTTTATAAGTTATGACCTTTTTTCTTCCAAGATTCATTATCTTATTATTAAGCCCATTAGTATTATTCTTTAATGCATCGTTTAAAGAAACTTGAAAGGAGTTTTGATGTCTTCCTTCTTGAAATATCCAAGGTAAGAAACTTGAAGAGTGCTCAATATCTGAAACCATAATTTTTCCTTTAATGTTTGCGAAAAAATATGCAAGTTGATTCATTCCAACAGTTGTATTTGGAACAAAAACGGCGTAATCCTCTTTTCTGGCATTTACAAATTTTTTTATTGTTTCTCTCGTGTCTTCAAATTTTTTGGTAGAAATTTGAGATTTAATTCCTGCCCCTCGATGAACGCTCCCATATTCTTGTAATTCTTGAATTACTCCTTCTTCAACATTCAGAAGAGGGGTTGTTGTAGCAGCATTGTCTAGATTAACATACTCTACCTTTTTTCCGTTGGATAACTCTACCTTATAGTTTAGAGATTTACGATTAAATAGTTTCTTTGTGTCCATGATATAATTAAGTTAATTAAGACATATATAAAATTAACTTTTATTGTTCAGAACTCCCGAATAAAATAAGAAAAATTTGGGCGAAGCCTTTTATCCTTGGTTATGCAAAGTGCGTAGCATTTTGTTGGTTTTCTCGTTGGTCGGATAAAAGAAGTTTTTCTATTTTTGACTTTGTCAAAAACTATCTGTCACGAAGTGACTAGCGCGCTTCCGTCTGGGGTGGGAAATATGTATTAGAGATTTAAATTTTTAGCAGAAGAAAAAATTCGATTTAACATTTGGGTTTAGAGAAGTTTCGAACGAAGTGAGAAATTTGGATGGAGCCTGCAAGGCGGAATCTCTAAATCCTTGTTATACGTTTTTTCTGCAAGAAAAAATCGTGGAGTGAAACGGAGCGACAGTATGACGCAGGGGTTCCAAACTATTTTTTTCTGTTTAGAAAATACAAACCTATTGATACTATGACCAATAAAACACCTTCAACAATTGCTTGAAATTGTTTATTGTTTTGAGAATATGCTTCAAAATTTACTTTATATGCCATATAAATTGTTAAGGAACCATTTATTAATGCAATTAAACTTATTCCGTCAATAAGTTTTTTGTATTTCTTAACATCTGCTGCAATTATATATATTAATATCATCATAGCAATTGCAGCCATTGTAATGATGGAATCATGATATGGGCTATAAAGTGCTCCATCATACCAAGGAAAAATTGTTAATCCAAAATAATGTGCTATTCCACCAATTAAGTAAAAGAAGGATAGTACATATAGTAAATATTTTAGGACAATTTTTCTTTGAAGCATATAAATATATTTAATTGAGAAGTTTATATTATTTTCTGTTTGGCACCCCGAGTAATATTGCGTATAACATTGGAATTAGAAGGAGTTTTTTTCTCGGCATCCCTGAGAAAAAAATTTGGGAAAAATTATTCGGAATGTAATGGAGATTAATTTTACCTTTTAATTCCTGTTAAATCCTTTTTCAGTTACGAAGTTCTGGAAAACTGCGAAGCAGAGTAATTTTGAGAGGCGTTCATTATAAAGAGCAAAGCGATACATCAAGAACAAGTAGTTAGGGGGACAATTTTTATAATGTGTGTGTTTTTGTTTTTATCTTAGGCTTAAATAGAACAATTACCAATAATATTATAAAAGAGATACCACTAAATATCTTTGTTGAAATTATTAAACCATATTTATCCGTTAATAATCCAAAGATAGGCATAATTAAATATGCAAGATTCATAATCATACTTTTTACAGAGAATACTGTCGCCCTCATGGATGATTTAGTGTTGTCATGGAGGGTTGTTTCAAAAACATTTTCCGATAAACTAAAAGATGAAATAACTATGAATAATAATATGATGTTTATAACTTGGAAATAAAAGTTATCAAATTTTAAATATAATAAAAACGCAATTGAGGGTAAAATTAAAAGAACAAGCCACAATTTATCTTTAAACTTTTTAATAAATTTGTCGCTTTTAGAAATAAAATATCCCCTTAAAAAATCTGCGGATGCAAAAATAAAACCAAAAATATATATTGGGATACCTACATTTTTAAGAAATATTTCATCATACTCTGTAGTCATCACACTAAATGCAAAAAAACTAGCAGAAAAGATTATTAACCATAATATGATCTTATTTTGATAAATATTTTTAAGACTATATTTAATCTGTTTTATTTGGGACTGCATTGTAGATTTCTTTTTAACTTTACTTGTTTCTACAAAACCTAAAGCAACAAAAAAAGTGATTGTTGAAGGAATTAGTTGAATAAGTATTGGCAAATTTAATGAGATATAACCTAATAATCCACCAATGATTACAACAATTGCTCTGATAAAATGCGTCTTACTAGCAAATTTCGAAAAATGTGTGCTAAATTCTTTTTCTCTCTTTAAATGTTTTAAGGAATCATAAAATAAAGCACTATCTGCTCCACTTCCTAAAGCAACACCAAGTCCCGCAATAAAATAGGCAACAATAAATATATAAAATGCGTTAACTGTTATGAATATGGGTAATGCCATTAATATTGAATAAAATAATAATAATAATGAAGATGCAACAATTACTTTTTTTCTGCCGATGGTATCTGCTAGGGCACCAGTTGGAATTTCAAATAATAATACTGCAATTGCAAATGTTATTGAAATAATTGCGATTTGAGTGAATGATAGGAGAAATGATTGCCAAAATAATATTAAAATAGGAACTAAAAAGCTAATTCTATTTACAATAAAATATGTATAATAGAGTTTAACATTTTTTTCTAAATCCTTTTTTTTATATCTCATGGGAATTTAATTATTAAGGTAAGTTATATATCTTTCTTAAAGGAAATTGTCCTCCTTTCTACTTTTTTTAGCATCTCAAAATTATTGGATTTAACATCGCGATTAAGAGAAGTAAATCCAAAGGATTTATTTCCCCGTAGGTTTTGAGGCAACCCACAAAACCGAAGGGCGTAGCGGAGTGCAACGGAGCGGAGTTTTAATCGCTGTTAAGAAATCCGAGCCAACGGCGAGGACGAGGAATAACTGCAAGTGGTTTTTGCAAAGCAAAAAAATTCCGAAGAGTATTCCCACTTTCGAAAATTCTTTGATATCGTAGTTGCTGATGTTAGATAACTTAATAAATCTGCAAATATTCAAATAATAAAATATGGCAGATTTAAAAAAATACTCTTTCAACAAACATTCAGAAAAGTATAAACAACTTTTCAATAGAGAAAAAGCTAAATTAAAAAAGATTTTTCCCAGAGCCAAAATAGAACATGTCGGAAGTTCATCAATAAATGGGCTTGGTGGGAAAGGAATTATTGATGTTGCCATTTCTGTTCCAAAAAATCAAATTCAAAATGCAATAGAAAAACTAGAAAGAAATGGTTATAACTTCCGACCAAACGGGGGAGATAAAGAAAGGAGCTTCTTTCAAAAAATAATAAAATATAAAGGAAATGAAAGGCGAGTTCATATTCAATTAACTCACAGTAATAGTAAATCATGGAAATCTATGTTAGCTGTGAGAGATTATTTAAGAAAAAATCCAGAAGCAATAAAAGAATATGAACGAGTTAAAAAAGAAGCGATTAAACATGCAAAGGGCGAGGGGAAAAGATATAGAGAATACAAAAAATCTTTTTTACAAAAAATTGAAAAGTTGGCTTTGAAAGAGTATTCTAAATAAACATCAGCAATTTCGTTTAATCAGCGATGTTATCTGAAGTTGCACACAAGTTAAAAACAATTTCAGATTGGAGCGTTAAGCGAAGATATCAAAATCAGAATTTGAGATTTATCTCCGACGATAAAAATTAAAACAGCGACGGAGAAAGTGGGAATATTTTCTTTAACATGGTAGCTAAGAATGGTTGACGAAGTCAATCAGGATGAGCGTAGCGAATTTCTTAGCGTTTGTTATATTTACCGTAGGGCTGAAATTTAGTGCAACGTTCCGAAGGAAAATTTTAGAGTTTTTGGATTACTAATCAATTCGACCGTAGGGAGACTAAATGTCCGAAGGACTAGAGAGGGGCGTAGATTTTTTGTTTCTTTTTTCTAAAAAACGAAAATGGAAGGGGCGTCGTTAAGAGCAATATTTATAAAGCTGTGTAAACGTTTATTTAGAATATGGTACAAAATAATTTTATAAATATTGAATATGATGTAAGAAAAGATTCAAATGGTCGTGATCCTGATAAATATAGTAAGATACTTAAATCCTATCACAAAAAACTATGGTCTAAATTATTACCAAATGGAAAATATTTTAATTTAAATGATGATAATCCAAATTTATATTTATACCATAAATCAAATTTAGGAGAATATTTTTTATCAAGTGATTGTATAATTCATGAGTATTCTAATTGGAAAAGAATGAAACATATAATAGAACAAATTCCTAAAAAAGAAATTGACAATTTTTTATATCTATCATATACAATTGGTGGTTCTATTATTTTTCCTAGCAATAGAGTAAATTCGTTACCAACTATGAATCAAGAAAGAGGTTGTAATAATAAAATATGTGATAGAATAGATTTAACATTAGAATGTATAAGATTATATTATCTTGGTAAAGATAGTCCACTAAAAGATACAATACAAAGATATGATAATTATTTTAAGTTATTTGAAAATTTTAAAGGTTATTGTGAATATTTTTTGTTACAAGATTTAACTTTAGATAATTATTCAAAAGTTAACTTTTTTTTACCATTTAATGGTTTTGAATCAAATCCATTACCAAATTCTGTTAATGAATATAATGAATACAAAAAAAAAAATATACAATTTATTAATAAAAGAAATAATAGAATAGAGAGAGATGATAAAAAACAAAGACCCCTCTAATAAAATTTCTTTTTTCGCAGGAAAAGACTATCTTGACGCCC
>JABJPM010000013.1 GCA_018663865.1 Candidatus Woesearchaeota archaeon
CATTACAATTTCTAAAGCAAATATTCAAGCAACATTGAGGGCAGAAACAACAGTATTGGCTGCGGCAAATCCAAAGTTGTCCAGATTTGACCCCTATACACCATTGCCGGCACAAATCGATTTACCGCCATCCTTGATTAATAGGTTTGATTTAATATTTCCTATCCGAGATATTCCTGATAAAGATAAAGATGCTAGGATTGCCGGACACATATTAAAATTCTATAGGGGGGAGGCAAAAGAAGAAGAAGAGAATATAATTGACCCCAAATTGATGAAAAAATATATTGCCTATGCAAAAAAAAGTATTCTTCCAAAAATGACTGTAGAAGCCTCTGATGAAATAAAAGATTTTTATGTAAACCTGAGAAATTCTGTTCAAGGGGAAGAGGGCCAAAAGTCAATTCCAATTTCTGCAAGACAGTTAGAGGCAATAGTAAGACTTTCAGAAGCATCTGCAAAAATAAGGCTTTCCGAGGAAGTGACAAGAGATGATGCAAAATTGGCCATCAAATTAACTAAATATTGTTTAATGCAGATTGGAATGGATCAAGAAACCGGGCAAATCGATATAGATAGATTTTCAGCATCTACTCCATCCTCCGTAAGGAATAAAATTATAATGATAAAAGAGATAATAAACAAATTGGGCGGGGAAGAAAAAGGAGTCTCAATTGCGATGGATTTAATAATGGAAGAAGCAAAAGAAAAAAACATACCAGAGGATAAGATATATGACACAATAGAAAAACTAAAAAGGAATGGAGATATCTTTGAACCAAAAAGAGGATATATTCAGAAAATTTAAAAAATGGCAGACTCGCAAATAAGGCAAACAGCCTACAAAGTATGGATTTCAGATCTAATAAATGGGGAATTTGTAAAACCCGAAGGAGAATGGACTCCAAGCTATATTCAAGTAAGGGATAACAAAGTATCGAGGGCAAACATTATTGCTAATGTGATTATGAATTATAAAAATGATGAATCTACCTATGTTTCGTTAACTCTAGATGATGGATCGGACAATATTTCTTTAAAAGCATGGAATGAAGATACGAAGATTTTGGAAGATATACAAATAGGGGATACAATATTGGTGATTGCAAGAGCAAGAGAGTATAATGGTGCAACTTATTTAGTTCCAGAAATTGTAAGAAAATTAGATAAACCAGAATGGATAAAATTGAGAAAATTAGAATTAACAAAGATTTATGGCGAAAGGGAAGAAAATTCTGAAAAACCGATCCAAGAGACAAAAGAAGAGAATACCGTTCCAAAAATAGAAGGAGAGGAACTTGTAACCGATGATCCTGGGAATGGCGCAGATCGTCAAAAGATACTAGATATTATTGCAAAGATCGATACTGGAGACGGTGCCGAAACAACAGAAATTGTTTCCAAAGTTGGCATTGGCGAAGGGGAAACAAATAAGTTAATTCAGGATTTATTAAAAGAAGGCGAAATTTTTGAAATAAAGGCCGGAAGATTAAAATTAATCGAGTAATAAATTTCCTTTAAAAACATTTATAAACTAATTAAATTACTATTTTTTTATATGGATTATGAAAAATTATTAGACAGGGCAGAAGAAAAGCTTCCAGAGAAATCAATTGCTAAGGATAGATTTGAAATGCCAAAAGTAAAAGGAAGAATAGAGGGTAATAAAACCACAATTACAAATTTTAATCAAATCGCTACAATTTTAAGAAGGGATGTAAAACATATTCAAAAATATCTATTAAGGGAATTGGCTGCGCCAGGAGTATTGGATGGGCAAAGATTAACTCTCGGCAGAAAAATATCTTCTATACTAATCAATAAAAAATTAGAGAAATATGCAAATGAATTTGTAATTTGCAGAGATTGTAAAAAGCCAGATACAAAAATATTGAAAGAAGGAAAAATTCAAGTATTGAAATGTACTGCATGCGGGGCAAAACACCCAATAAAATCAAAAATATAAAATGGATACAATAAAATCTGAATATGATGTTTTGATAAAAAAACACAAACTGCCGAGTTTTAATAAATTAGACAAAGAATTCGAGATCAGGGCATTAGAAGAGAATAGGTCAGGAAGACCGGTAAAAGCGATCCTTAGGGTGATGGCTGGAAAATTAAGAGGGTTTTTAGAAACATTGGACCCAGTTGCTAGTCCAAATCCAAATTCGATTCATTCAATGATTGCGGCAAATAATTTGCCAGAGGCAACGAGAAAAGAGATGTATGATTTTTATAAAAAAATAGGATCACTCTATCAAAAATGTTTATTTTATGATCTAGAGGAAGACGAGCTTGGAGCAGAGTTTATAAAAAAACTATGGGCGAAATGGTCGAAAATAAAAAAAACTCAAAAAAGGTACATGAAATTAATAATCGAGACCTGGGATAAAGAATTACCAAAAGAAAAGGCAGGGTATCACGGATAATGTATGTGAAATTCCACAAATCAAATGATAGATATATTGTTGCAATATCAGACGATGATTTGATAGGAAAAGAAATTTCTGAAGGCGATTTGAATTTAAATATAACTGAAAGATTCTATAAGGGCGATATAAAATCCAATGAAGAAATAATAAAAATCATGAAAGATTCCCTAAATTTAAATATAGTTGGAAAAAATTCAATAAAATTAGCAATAACTGCTGGAATACTGGAAGAAGATTCCATAATAAAAATTGATGGTGTGCCACATGCGCAGGTGTTTAAGTTAGGATGAAAAAATATATTACTGGAAAAGCATACCAGGCAATTGTGCAGGTTCGTCCAAAGGATGACGAAGTTCTAAAATTTGTAAATTCTCAAATAGCCAAGGATGGTGCAGAAGTAACAGATATTTTTGAAAGGAAAGAGGGTTATGATGTTTTAATCTCCTCCTCAAGGGCAGCATTTTCTTTAAGAAAAAAATTCAAAAATAAATTTGGTGGGACAACAAAGATGAGTCGTTCCCTGGTTGGAGAGAACAAACAGAAGGGAAAACTGGTATACCGAATAACTATCTTATTAAGGTTAAAAAAAGAAGAAAAAGAAGAAGAAAATACTTAATTCTTATTATTTGTTAGGTTAATACAAGCCTCATTTCTCAATTTTAATGAAGCAATTAAAGTACTAACCATAAATACTAAAAACAAAACCTTGGAAACACATCCAGAATAAAATATGTGGTAAACATTGAGTGTTTCTACCAAAAATGCAAGCATTAATACAAAAAATGCATAAGTGAAGAAATCATTACTATCTCTTTTTTTATCTACCCAAAAAATACTCAAATGAATTAAAAATATTACTGCAGAAACAATTAAACCAATAAAAGTAGCAGTCCTCATTAATGTGTAATTCATAAATATTTCAATCATTTTTTCTTACCTCCATTATTCATTTTTTTAAATTTAAATAAAATTTTATAATATTTCTTTCTCAGTTCCATGGTTACTACTGCCATCAGAATAACAAAAATAAGTGAAAAAAACCTAGAGAGGACTTGCAACCGAGTTATATCAAATATATTCAAGGTTTCAATGAAAAATGCCAAAGCCAACACAAAAAACGAATAGGTCAAATAACGATTAACTTTATTTTTATTATCTATCCAATAAATATTCCCAAAATAATTAATATCCCTAATTTCATTTTTTAATTCCCCCTATTTGAATCATTTTTTGAGTAAAACGATAAAAACCTATTGTAAATATAACAAAAATAACCAACAACCCAATTAACAAATAAATAACTAATTTCTTTCCATATTCTGAAGCAGATTTGACATAAAAATTACTGCTAGCACTTGCCTCTTTTCCATCATAAAGAACTTTCACATTTATAAAATATTTTCCTTCAGATAAAGAGTTAGGAATGTAAATATGTTTGACATTTGAAAAAGTAGTTTGAACTGCAACAGTTTCAGAGATTTCTACAATTTTATTTTCTCTATTATGGTCATATACAGTATACTCCATCAAAACATCTTTCGCTTCACTAATTCCTTGATTAATGATCTTAGTAGTAACTATCAAATTACCACCAGCTTCAACTTCTCCAAATTCAGGTAATAAAGAAACACTAACATCAAACAAAGGTTGAGCACTAACACTAAAAGAAAACAATACAAATATCAATAACATCAACCCTTTCATATTCTCATTCGTCTCCTATGCCAAAGTGTAAACCCTGCAGCACTAATAATTAATACTAATATTAAAATTACTCCTACATAAATATTCCTATCGGGGGAATAACGAGGTTCCACTTGTTTGTCCAGAACTTAGCCCAACATGATCACCATCATATTCAGTATTAGTATAGGTGCCCTCATCAAAATCAGATTCAGAGCCTGTTGAAAAAATTGCAAAACCTGTAAGACTAAATCCAAAGAAATAAATCATCAAACTAAAACTTACCATAATAGTGATTAATGTGGCAGAACATTTTAAATTCCCGAAGATTTTTCTAGACATTTGCACCCCGCCTTTTCAAATGTTCCTTGAGTAATTTTTCAATTAATTTAGAAGAATTAATACACTCTTTATCAGCATACCCTTTCCATTTAGAAAGAATATCTTCATCTATTGTGACACTCAATATTTTCTTGGCCATTATAATATAAATATTATTTATATTATTGCATATTTAAAGTTTTCTATTCCAAACCTTTATAAAACAATTTCTTATCCATTATATCATGGCATATAAGAAACCAGGGAAAAAAAATGATGCACCAGATCAACCGATTAGAGTAAGGACTCCAAGAAATAAAGAAATCTTGGGAACTGTAACTCAAAGATTAGGTGGATCAAGGATGTACGTTGCCTGTCTAGATGGAAACACAAGATTAGCAAGAATCCCTGGAAGACTAAAAAGGTCCTTATGGGTTAGAGCCGGAGATATAGTTTTAATTGAACCATGGGAATTCGACACTAAAAAGTGCGATATTCTTTGGAAATATAACAAAACACAAGTAGTTTGGTTAAAACAAAGAGGCTTCTTAAAACAAATGTCAGAATTTGAAGAATTCTAAAATGCAAGAAGAAATAAAAATCACAAAAGAACGAATAGCTGTGCTAATCGGAGAAAAGGGAACCTCTAAAAGGAAGATTGAGAAAGAGATGAATACGAGAATTCAAGTAAATTCCGAAGATGGTGAAGTAATTGTTAGTGGAGAAGATTCCTTGAGTGTATTGATCACAGTTTCGATGGTAAAAGCAATAGGGAGAGGATTCAATCCGAATAAAGCATTTTTATTAAAAAATGAATTATATATGTTTGATTCAGTCTCAATTCAAGATTATGCAGGCACATCAAAAAAATCAGAAGAAAGATTAAGGTCCAGAATAATCGGTACAGATGGAAAGGCTAGAAAAACAATAGAATTGATGACTAACACTTTCATTTCAGTATATGGAAAAACAGTGGGAATAATTGGAAAACAAGAGGGAGTATATATGGCGAGAAGAGCAATAGAAATTATTTTAAATGGTGCACCCCAAACTCATGCATATATGTGGATAAGAAAACAAAAAGAGGCCGAGGAATTATCATGATAGAATATTCATTCTATAAAATATTTCTAGGCCTAATATTGGCAATGGCCATCCCGCAATTAATAAAAATAATAACCGAAATAATAAAACATAAGAAATCTGAATTTTCATATTTCTTTCTAGATGGGGGAATGCCTTCATCTCATTCATCATTTGTATCCGCACTGAGTGTAGCAATATTTTTAACAAATGGCTTATCCCCAATATCTTTAGTAACATTGGCAATTTCTTCAATAATTATTCGAGATTCTTTTGGTATAAGGTTAGAAGTAGGAAAACAGAAAAGAATTTTAGAAAAATTAGATCCAAAAGATTCTAGAAAAGAAAAATTAAAAAGAGAGGGCCACACAATTGCACAAGTAATTGCAGGAATATTTTTTGGAATATTAATAATGCTAGTAACCCTAGCATTTTAATGTAGTAAACTTTATAAACTAATTAATGGGAATCTACAAAATGCAAACAACATTATCAGAAAATAAAAAAGAAATTTCTCACGCAATAGAACAAGCAAAAAAACAAAGAGATATTTCTATTTCAGAATTCTTTACAAAAAATAGGCATCTTTTGGGATTTGATAATCCCCTAAAGGCAATTTCAACAACAATCAAAGAGGGCGTAGATAACGCACTAGATGCGGCAGAAGATGCAAATATACTTCCAGATGTAATTGTAGAGGTCAAACAAACAACCCCGGAAAGGTACCTTGTAACGATAGAGGACAATGGGCCAGGGATTGTAAAAGAACAAATTCCAAATATTTTTGGTAGATTATTATATGGTTCAAAATTTCACAAGCTTTCACAAACAAGGGGGCAACAAGGAATTGGGATTTCTGCAGCAGGATTATATGGGCAACTAACTACTGGAAAACCAGTAAAGATTATTTCAAAAATTGGAAAAAATGATCCGGCCCACCATTATGAGTTACATTTAGATACAACAAAAAACGAATCTGAAATTGCAAAAAAGGAGATCATTGAATGGGACAAGGACCACGGTACAAAAATTTCAATAGAAATGGAAGGAAAATATCAAAGGGGAAAAAGGTCAGTTTCAGAATATATGAAGTATACTGCAGTTTCAAATCCACATGCAAGACTAACATTAATCGAACCAGATGGAACAAGAATAGATTATCCAAGGGGAACAACAGATTTACCAATAAAGCCAAAAGAAATTAAACCGCACCCAGATGGGATAGAACTGGGAATTCTAATTAATATGCTGAAGGCAACAAAAGCAAAAACATTACAATCCTTTTTAACAACAGAATTTTCGAGGATTGGTGCCGGAACAGCAAAAAAGATTTGCGAATTAGCAAAACTTTATACAAACTCTAGGCCATCAAGAATCGCAAAAGATGAAGCAGATAATTTGTTGAAAGCAATAAGAGGAACAAAGTTTATTGCTCCACCAACGAATTGTTTATCTCCAATTGGAAATGAATTATTAACAAAAAGTTTGAAAAAAGAATTTGATGCAGATTTTTATGCATCGGTAACTCGTCCAGCCGCGGTATATCGTGGGAATCCATTTGTAGTAGAGGCAGGAATTGCATATGGTGGAAAATTGCCTGGAGATTCAGCATCAGAAATAATTAGATTTGCAAATAGGGTGCCATTACAATATCAACAATCTGCCTGTTCCTCTATAAAATCAATTACCGATATTAAATGGAGGCAATATGGGTTACAACAATCTGGGAAAAATATTCCAGTTGGTCCAGTAGTAATTGTAGTACATATAGCATCGGTATGGGTGCCATTCACATCAGAATCAAAAGAATCAATTGCCCATTATCCAGAAATAATAAAAGAAATAAAATTAGCAGTACAAGAATGTGGAAGGCAATTAGGAAAACATGTAAGGAAGCAAAAAAAAGTAAAGGATGAAGCAAAAAAAAGATCCTATTTAGAAAAATATGTTCCAATAATTGGAGATGCATTAAAAGAATTATTGGATCTGCAAGATCCAGATGTAATGTTAATAAATGAAAATTTAAAAGATCAATTAGAGAGGTCAAGAAAAATATGAGCGATGTATTAACAAAAATTACGGAAACTGCAACAGATGTTAAATCAAAAATTAACAAAAAGCAGAAACCAGAAGTGAAGATACCAATTAGATCTTTGAAGAATGTAAATTATGATCCAAAAGTGGGTTATTTTGAATTAAAGGGTGCAAAAAAAGTAAGGGCATTAACCGTAAATACAATAAAATCATTTGCTCAAACTCTAAAAATGATGACCCTATCAAAACAAGTCATTGAAGGAAATGATATGGCTACTAAAAGAGAGGCATATTATGTATCAAAAAATTGGGGTGATGCAAGATTCAAGGAACAACCAGAATCTGACGCTGTAATGGATGATATTGAAGCAATGTTTATGGTAAATAGGGAACAACTAGGATTCGTACCAGAAGAAAAAGGTGGAGATATTGCAGGAGCATTAACAGTAATAGATAAAGATACTTCTACCGGAAAAGAAATAAAAATTGATTGTACAAAATTTGGTTCTGGGGCATATTCCATTCCATCATCAGTAGAACAATTAAAATTCGAAACAGATGCAAAATTTATTTTAGCAATCGAAACAGCAGGTATGTTTCAGAGATTAGTAAAACATAACTATTGGAGAAAAGAAAATTGCATTCTAATCTCCATGGGTGGGGTCCCAACAAGGGCATGCAGAAGATTCATAAGGAGATTAGCAGATGATAAAAAAATTCCAGTATATGTATTCACAGATTCAGATCCATATGGGTTTATGTCAATTTACAGAACATTAAAAGTGGGTTCAGGAAATGCTGCACACATAAATAAATATTTTTGTGTACCTCAAGCAAAATTTTTAGGTGTTACTCCGCAAGATATAATCGATTATAAATTGCCAACACATCCATTAAAAGATGTAGACAAGAAAAAAATAAAAGATGTATTAAAAAATGATCCATTTGTGAGAGAACATAAAGAATGGAGAAAAGCTTTAGAATTAATGCAAAAAATGGGTCAAAGGGCAGAACAACAAGCATTAGCTGCATGGGGATTAAATTACGTTATGAATAAATATTTACCAGATAAAATTAAAGAAACAAAAACTTTCCTTCCATAAATTCATTAAAATGATTTTAAAACAAATACCTTCCGGATATGATGCGAATTTTGCTTATTTGATTGCTGATAAAAAAACAAAAGAAGGTGCAATAATTGATCCATCAGTAGATATCTCCAAAATAAAAGAAGAGATAAAAGGGTTTGAAATAAAATATATAATTAATACTCATTCTCATATGGATCATGTTGCTGGAAATAAAGAATTAAAATCTTTAACTGGTGCCAAAATAATTCAACATGAATTATCTCCAGAAGATCATGATATCTCTATTAAGGCTAATCAGGAAATAAAATTAGGATCTTTGATTCTAAAAATAATTTATACTCCTGGACATTCAAAAGATCATATTTGTATTTTAGTAGAAAATAAATTATTTACCGGAGATCTATTATTTGTGGGTACGATAGGGGGAACTGGAGAAAGATTCAAAGGAAGCGACATAAAAGAGCAGTTTGAAAGTTTGAATAAACTAATGGATCTTCCTGGAAATACAGAAATTTATCCGGGGCATGATTATGGGCCAGAAAAGACTACAACGATTAAACATGAAAAAGAAACAAATCAATTTCTAGTATAATAGTTAATTTTATAAATTAAATAAATTCACTTGATAATTATGTGGCGCCGTAGCTTAGCCTGGTAGAGCACTCGACTGATACTCGAGCGGCCGTCGGTTCAAATCCGATCGGCGCCATACCATTTTTTAATAAATTAACCTATTTTAGTTCCAGATTCTATGTCTTTATCAATTGTAACGAGGACAACATCTTCTTTATCTGATGCAGCAAGTAACATTCCCGAACTTTCAACTCCTCGAAGTTTCGCAGGTTCTAAATTAGCAACAATAATTATTTTTTTACCAATTAATTCTTCCTTAATATAGTGTTTTTTTATTCCGGCAACGATTGTTCGCTCTTCATCTCCAACTTTAACTCTCATAACATAAAGTCGATCTGCATTAGGGTGATCATCTATTTCTAAAATTTCAGCAACACGTAAGTCCAATTTTCCAAAATCATCTATTGATATCATTCTATTTTTTTAAATAACACTCCCTCTTTTTTAACATTATAATCTCCATGAATTCCAAATTTAACATCTTCAATCAATCCTATTCCAACTCCCAATTGATTATTTATTCTTTCAGATGTTCCAGGCATAAACGGAGAAATTAATATTGAAATAACCCTTAATGCTTCAAGTAAATTATATAATACTTCTTTACGATTTTTTTCATTTTTCCACGGTTCTTTATCATTAACATATTTATTTGCTTCTCTAACAAATTTCCATATCTCTTCTAAAGCATGATGTAATTCATATTTAGAAAAATATTTTTCAATTTTACACAAATCTAACTTATCTAATAATTCATCATCATTTTGTTTTTTTAATTCGCCCTCAAAATACTTTTCACACAAAGTTAAAACCCTTCCAATTAAATTTCCCAAATCATTTGCTAATTCATTATTCACTCTTTCTTTAAGGGAATTTTCAGAAAAATTTCCATCTTGATTAAAAGGAATATCTTTTAATAAAGTATATCTAAATGGATCAACACCATATTTTTCAATTAAAGTAATGGGGTCTATTGCATTTCCTAAACTCTTACTTATTTTTTGTCCATTAAATGTTAAATATCCATGAACTAATATTTTTTTAGGTAGATCTATTTCTGCAGACATTAAAATGGCAGGCCATATGACTGAGTGAAACCAATTTATTCCTTTTCCCACAACATGAATATCTGCTGGCCAATATTTATTAAATTTTTTTCCATTTGGATAATCTAGTGCTGAAATATAATTACTTAGTGCATCAATCCAAACATAAATTTTATGATTATCATCGATTGGAGTATTTATTCCCCAATCCATTCCGGGTCTACTAACCGAAATATCTTTCAAACCATCTGTTTTTATTCTATTAACTATTTCTTTTCTAAATCCTTTTGGAACTATAAAATCTTCACTAGAAACTAATTTTAAAATTTGTTTTTCATATTTACTTAATTTAAAAAAATAATTTTCTTCTTCAATTATTTTTGGTTCTTTATTATGTTCTGAACATCTCTCATCAACTAAATCTCGTTTAGCTAAGAAAGCTTCACATCCTTCACAATATAATCCCGAATATGATTTTTTATATATTTCTCCTTTATCAAAAATTGTTTGAAATATTGACTGCGCAACTTTTACATGTCTTTTTTCTGTAGTTTTAATGAAATCATCATTTGTTAAGTTTAAAAGATTACATAATTTTTCAAAAACTGCGGAATTTTTCTTTACAAATTCTTCTGTTTTTATTCCTGCTTCTTTTGCAGCTTGAGCATTTTTCTGAGCATTTTCATCAGTTCCAGTTAAAAAGAAAGTATCTACATTATTCAATCTATTCCATCTAGCCAAAACATCAGCTAAAATTTTTTCATATGCATGGCCCACATGGGGTGCACCATTTACATAATCAATTGCAGTTGTAATATAAAATTTATTTTTCATTTATTTGTTCAATACTAATTATTTAAAAATCTTCTTCTTTATAATAAAATATGCTATAATTTAATTCCATGTTTTTTATTAAATTTTAATAATTCTTTTGGCCCTTTAGATTTTGGTTTATAGGAGTAAAGTTTATTTTTTTTCAATTTATCTATGGCCCTCCAAGAATTTATTATTTCGTTAAAAGATACGGATAGTTGCTGATCCTTATTTAATGCATGGAGATATACTTCTTTATATCCTTTTGAAGTATTTGGGCCAAATTTGCAATCATAACAAAAATCTAATTTAATTGGGTTAATTTTATTTTTACCAGGTAATTTTTCATTTATACAAATAGACATTCCAGGGTTTGGCCAAATTCTAATTTCTAAATAATTATTTTCAAAATTACATGGTTTTGAAAATGAACAATTTGGCTCTTTAAATTCAATGACAATTTTTGTATCTTTTTTAGAAAGGTTTTTTCCAGTTTTCAAGTAAATTGGCACGCCTTTCCATCGTTTATTATTAATCTCGAGTTTCAATGCGGCAAAAGTTTCAACCTTGCTTTTTTTATTAACATTTTTTTCATTACGATAACCCTTATATTGTGCAAATAGGGAATCTTTGATTTTAAGTTTGTTTAACACTTTGGCTTTTTCATTTTGAATAGAGTGCGGATTAATTTGTTTTGGTTTTTCCATGCATGTCAATGCAATTAACTGAAATAAATGATTTTGAACAACATCTTTTATTACCCCATATTTTTCAAAAAATACTGCTTTATTTTTTAAATTAATATCTTCATCTAAATAAAATCGAATGGATTTTATATGTTTTTTATTCCACAATGGCTCAAATATTTCATTGGAAAATCGAGTAAAGATTATTCCTTCAATTAGTTCCTTTCCAAGAAAATGATCAACTCTGTAAATATTTTTTTCACTAAAAATTGATTTAATTTTTTTATTAATTTTTTTTGCAGTTTTAAGATCATTTCCAAATGGTTTTTCATAAAGAATACTAGAATTATTATCAATAACATTAATCTTTTTCAAATTTTCTGAAATTTTCTCAAAATTTTCAGACATTGTTGATAAATGGAATAATTTTCTAGTATATCCTATCTTTCTCAATTCTTTTTTTATTAATTTATATTTTTCGGAATTTAAAAAATCCATCTGAATATAAGACATATTGTTTTTTATTTCATTTAATGTTTTTTTATTATAATTGGATATATATTTTTTTGAAGCATTAATTAATTTTTCAGGATTGCTTTGACGCCTAGCTATTCCAATAATCTTTATTTTTTCTCCGTTTGAATGCAAATCATATATTGCGGGAATTAACTTTCTTTTTACTAAATCCCCCGTTGCACCAAAAAGAATGAATATTGTACCTTCTTTCATAATTCAAATATTTATTTTTATGATTTATAAAATTAATTATATTTTATATTTTTTGTAATTAGTACAAAATTTGCCTTTTCCTGATTTAAAATGTAAATGGGCATTATTAATTATTTCAATTGCCTCTTTATTATTTTTAGCCACGTATAATAAATTTAGTTCTTTTTCAGTAAAATATTTGTTTTCAAGTGGATATTTTTTCAACCATTTGATTAAACTTGGCCATTCTTTTCCTAGCAAGATTATGGGCACATGACAAATTTGATGTACTTGCATAAGTTGCCAAGTATAAAATAATTCTAATAATGTTCCAATTCCTCCTGGCGCAACAACAAAAACATTGGATAAAAATATAAAATTATCTAATCTTTCTGAAAAATGATCAAATTCTTTAATGACATTAACACCACTGTTCACTTTTTGTTTTCTGGGAAGTTTTATTGCTAATCCTATTGAATGTACACTATTGTTTATTCTTTTGGATTTATGTCCTCTACTTGCAGCAGCCATTAATCCTGGGCCACCCCCTGCAACCAAATCAAATCCTTTTTCTCCAATAAGCTCACCTAATGAATAAATTTGATTATATTCTTTTGAATTTCTTTTAATTCTCGATGATCCAAAGATAGTAATTCTGAAATCATGTTTTTTCAATTCACGCTTGAATATATTCATAATGTAAAATTAAAACTGTTATTTAAATAAATATCTAAAATTAATAAATAAAAATGCTCCCGCCGGGATTTGAACCCGGGTCTTCGGCGCGAGAGGCCGAAATGCTGGACCGGACTACACTACAAGAGCATAATTCATTGAGTAAAAGAATCATTTATAAAATTAATCATTTCTTTAAATAACTTGAATTAATAATTCAACAAAGATTTATAAGTAAAAACAATGTTTAATTTTTATGAAATTTTCATATATGTTGGCCCCTCTGGAGGATTACTCTGATAGTGCATTAAGGACATTGTGCTACAAGTATGGTGCAGATATAACTTTTACAGAGATGACCATGATCGACGCCCTATCAAGGAGTAATAAGGGAACCTGGTCAAGACTAGATTTCCGAGACAAAACCCCTGTAATAATTCAATTATTAGGAGGAAACGAAATGCGTTTAAAAAAATTTTTAAAAATGTTTAAACCACATAAGGGATTCATGGGATTCAATTTAAATTTGGGATGTCCAAGCCCAAAGGTAATCAATGTTGGCCTTGGATGTGCAATGATAAAAAGAATTGGAAAAACAAAAAAATTAATTAAAATAATAAATAATTATGGATATAATTGTTCAATAAAAACAAGATTGGGCATGAATAAATTTGAAAAAGAAAATAAAGTATACATGAATCTAATTGAGGGTGTTGATCCTGATTTTTTTATCGTACATGCAAGGCATGGTTCTCAAAAATATACTGATATTCCAGATTATTCCGTTTATGAGGCATGTGTGAAAACAGGAAAAAACATAATTGCAAATGGCGATGCAAACACAAAAGAAAAAATAAAAGAATTAAAAAAAATAGGATTAAAAGGCGCAATGATTGGAAGGCAAGCAGTTAATGATCCTGCAATATTTAATAGATTAAAAGGATTAGATACCCCAACTAAAAAACAAATAAAAATTGAATATCTAGAGTTAGCAAAAAAATTTGAATCTCCTTATCGGTATCAAAAAAATTTTCTAAAACATTTTGAAGAATAAATAGCCCCGCCAGGATTCGAACCCAGGTCACAAGGCCCAGAACCTCGTATGCTTGACCGCTACACTACGGGACTGCAAAATTTAAAAATAAATTGCATTTATTTAACTTTCCAATTTAAAATAATTCTATAGCACCACAAAATATAAAAATAAATAACTCAAAATCATAATCATGAATTTCATAAAAAAATTATTCAATAATAAATCCGACGAGAAAGTACACAATCAATTTACAAAATTCGGACCAGGGACATTTGAAAATAAAGCATTATTAGATATAAATATAATGGTAAAAGCAGTAAAAATAAAAACTTCCCCAGAGTTCACAAATGAACTAGTTGAATTTTTAGCAAATACAATAAAAGATAAAGTAAAAGTAAAAGGTATTATTTTTGCAACAAAAGATTTAACAGGAGAGTCATCAATAGAATTTGAACAAATAAAAAATGCAATGGGTGTAAAAAAACATATAGTAGACACAGAATTAACAAAAGAACAAATACTTGAAGCCTGTAGCAAATTTCCTTATAATTCCATAAATTTATCTTTTGAAACCGAATATGGTAAATTAAAAATTAAAGAAAAAGCTCCAAAATCTGGAAAACCGGGAAAAGGAGATAAAGAACCAAAAGCAAATTATTGTGTTTTAACAACAACAGATAAATCAATACTTGAAGATTATGCATTTGATATAGATCAACCTTTCAAAAAAGCATTCATTAAACACACAATGGTGATTGATGAAATAATTGTTCCAGATGAATACAAAAATGATTTTGCTAAAGCAAGATTAAACGCAATTCGAAAAGGAAAAATTATAAGATATTTGACTGTGGATGAAATAAAATCTGAAAAAGAGACCAACTTTAAGGTGTAACAAAAAGATTTTATACTCTTTTTATTGTAAGTTTTAGATGAATTTAGATGATGAAATTCAAGAACATTACAAACAATTAATAGATTCAAATTCTCCGGATGCAGTATATAATTTATTCAAGGAAACAATGGTTTTGCCAAATGAAGAAAATAGAGATTATATTTTAAAAATGCATGAAACTCATGAATATGTTGGCAAAATAACTAATTTTTTAGAATTATACCGCGATTTTACAATATTATTTCATAATGGGTTTTGTGATTCATAAATTTTTTAAATAAAACATAATAATTTCAAACTATGAAAAAATTATTCACATCAGAATCTGTAACGGAAGGCCATCCAGATAAGATATGCGACCAAATCTCTGATGCAATATTGGATGAATGTTTAAAACAGGACCCAAATTCTAGGGTTGCTATTGAAACATTGGTAAAATCTGGGTTAATTGTACTTGCTGGAGAAATAAGTACAAAAGCAACGTTGGATATGGAATATATTGCTAGAAATACCGTAAAAGAGATTGGATATATAAGTGAAAAACACGGAATTAATCCTTCAACTTGCAAAGTTATAGTAAATGTGGAGAAACAATCTTTAGATATTTCGCAAGGTGTTGATGAGGGAGATACGAAAGAACAAGGTGCTGGAGATCAAGGAATGATGTTTGGATTTGCTGCAGATGAAACAAAAGAATTAATGCCATTGCCAATTTCTTTAGCACATAAGTTAACAAAAAAACTTGCAGATGTAAGAAAATCAAATAAATTAAATTATTTAAGGCCAGATGGAAAATCTCAAGTAACAATTGAATATGATGCTGATAAACCTGTCAGGATACATACTATCGTTCTTTCAACTCAACACGATGAAACAATAGATTATAAAAAATTAAAACAAGATATAATTGAGGAAGTAATAAAACCTGTCTGTTTAAATCTTTTAGATGCAGATACAAAATTTTTAATTAATCCTACGGGCAAATTTATTTTAGGGGGCCCGTATGCAGACGCAGGATTAACAGGTAGGAAAATAATTGTAGACACTTATGGTGGGATGGGGAGGCATGGCGGAGGGGCATTTTCTGGAAAAGACCCATCAAAAGTCGATAGGAGTGCAGCATACGCAACAAGATTCATTGCAAAAAATTTAGTTGCAAATGGATTATGTAAAAAATGTGAAGTTGGATTGAGTTATGCAATTGGAGTTGCAGAACCAGTAAGTATATTTGTAGAAACATTTGGAACTTCAAAACTAAGGGAAGAAGAATTAATAAAAATAATAAAAAAGAATTTTCCCATAAAACCGGCTGAAATAATAGATTATTTCGAATTAAAATCCCCAATTTATAAAAAAACTGCAAGTTATGGCCATTTTGGGAATTTCGATTATCCTTGGGAACGGATAATAGAATTACAATAAATTTATATTGATTAAATATTAATTGATAATATGTTTAATCCATTAAAAAAATATAAAAAACAAAAAGAAATAAAACAAAAAATAACTCAACAAGATAGATTCAATTCTGCATTATCAAATTTTAAAGTAAATCAATTAGTTAATGGCAATTTTGAAAAATTTATGAAACAGTTTAGAGATCATTCATTAATCATGTTAATTATTGGAAGAAGGGGGGCAGGAAAAACTGCATTGGGGATGAAATTTGTAGAAACTGCAGCGATATTAAATAAAAATATTTTTGTAATAGGTTTCAATAATTCAAAAATTCCATATTGGGTGCAAAATGTAAATGATATTTCCGAAATACCCAATAATTCGTTAGTATTAATAGATGAGGCGGGAATTTCATTTTCTTCAAGATCATCAATGAAAAAATCAAACAAAGATTTGGCAGAATTATTAGCAATTGCAAGACATAAAAACCTATCTTTAATATTTATAACCCAAAATTCAGCAATGCTGGACCTAAATGTTCTGAGACTTTGCGATATTTTATTGTTCAAAGAACCATCATTACTCCAAACAAGATTTGAAAGAAAAGCATTACAGGATATGTTTGGGAAAGTGGGAGATTCTTTCTCGAAAATAGAAGAGAAAAAAGCACATTCTTATATTATTTCTGATGATTTTGAAGGATTAATAAAATCTGGTTTACCAGAATTTTGGAATGAATCCATAAGTAAATCATTTAGAAAAAAATAGAACTCACTTCCATATGTCATTTTCATTTCATTTAAAAAGAAATATTTTAATAAATATAATACCTTCGTCTGAAATCTAATAATTTTTTGGCCCAAACGGGCCAAGTTTTAAATTAAATTCGTTTAGACAAAATTATTATTCCGCCAAGTGAAATGATTATGGCAATAATATAAAATGTAATTGGCCATAGGTCTTCAATGACAAAATTCAATTCTTGAACAGGAGTATATGTCTCCTCAGTATTATCTACCGAATCATAATTTTGTACATTTTCATAATCTTCCTCAGAAATATCAGTTTCAGATGAATCTGATTCATCTATATTGAATGACTGTGTTTCTGAATTATAAATCTCAAAAAGATTATCAATTCTTTCCAATTGAATTGCACACCATTCTTCATTTTCAGATTCTCCGGCAGCAATAACAATTTCAGTCAAATCAATTTCTCCATCTCCATTCAAATCAATATAATTGACAGGATTTCGGATATTTTGTGAAAGCAAAATGATGTCTGTTAAATCTACAATTCCATCTCCATTCAAATCCAATAATATTTCATATTCTGTTGAGATTCGCGGAGTAGAATATATTTCTGCGATTATAACTACATCAGTAAGGTCAAATATTCCATCACCATTAGCATCAAAAGTAGAATCATTTTGCATATCCTGCGAGATTAATACAACATCGGTTAAATCTACAATTCCATCTCCATTCCAATCTAATTCTAGATTGCCAGTTTCAAAATATTGTGCAAGCAATATAATGTCAGAAAGATCTTCAATTCCATCCCCATTCAAATCCAATTCATCCGAATCTAATTCTTGAGCTAAAAGTACAAGATCTGAAAAATTTATAATTCTATCTCCATTCAGATCCAAAACAGAATTGTAAACTGCATATTCTCCAACAAGTGCAAAATATCCTTGAAATCTTCCAAATAATTCCCCATTCGCACTATAGATTTGGGATGATTTAAAAATTACTAAATCTTCAAGATTAACCAAATTATCTTCATTTAAGTCCAAAAAAGGATCATATAAAGTTTCATGATTAAATCCGTATAATGCCATGTATCTTCCAGTCAAAATACTACATTTTGAATATGGCACATCAATTGTTTCTGCCAAATATACTTCCATGTCCACACTATATGTTCCGACATTTACACTATTCGGAGTATTCCATCCAAATTGATAAATTATTTTATTTTCATCAAAAGATATGATCTCATTCAAAGATATATCCAATTCACATTCAGTGATTTGCCCATTTTCTATTAGGCAAATTTCTTCAAACCCACTTGGGCCAGTAATACTTAATTTACTATATCTGATGAATAAATCCCCATTACTTATTTGAATTGATTCTTCATATGATAATGCTAATTGTACGTCAAAATAAATATTATCTCCTTGTTCTTCATCACCAATATCCAATATATCGATATTTAATGCGGAGACTGTATTTAATAATATTAAAAAAATTGCAATAAGTGCAACCATTTTTTTCAGTTTTATTGATATCATTGTACCACTTCGCAGTAGTATTCAATATATAAACCTTTCGATATGTATAATCCAGTATATAGTTATAACCCAAAACAAGACTTATGATCACTCATGGCCCTGAATTTCCACAATAATTTTGTTACAGGCAAATCACTTGTTATCCCCATATCACCATTATTTTTTGCACGAGTCATAATTTGACAAAAATTTCCAGAATTCCAATCATTCAAATATTTTGAATGAACATCAATATATAAATCTGGATTATCCGTTGTGCCCTCTGAAACGTGCCCACTTTCAAGGACAAATGTTTTTTCATAATTTCTTGATCCAGTATTGAAATTATAGAATCGCAATAATATTTTTGTATTTGCAGGAATATCTTTTATTGCCGCATTTCTGGAAAGAAAACTTGCAAGATTACTATAGTCGATATTTACAGCAAGATTTTTTTGAACAACATTTCCCGTAATTCTTTGGCCAGCATTGATTTCTCGGGAATCATCTTCGAGAGAAAAACTAGCAAAGCCTATTCCAAGGAATAAAACAAGAACAATAATTGATAATTTTTTTTTCATCAAATTAGCCTCATAGTAAAGTTTATATTGTTTTCCTATCTATATTAAATATGTCAAAATTTGCAATAATAAATTATGTGAATTGGTTCACAAAAGAGTTAACAAGAAAAAACAAATTTACTTGGAAAAATATTTTTAAAAAAAGCTGGATTTTCTTAATTTTCTTAATTACATTATTGGTGTTTCTCAGACTATTATTAACATCGTTAATTTTGTTAATTTTAATCCTCATTGGAATAGAATTTTTCAATTGGTTGGCCGGGAAACATGATTAAACTTTTAAACTAGACAGCATAGCCAAATACTAGGAAGGTCAGCGGAAACCTTTTTACTTTTGGTGGGTTCACCTTTTGAATGATAAAAGGACACTGGGCCTTCCAACATCATAAACAAAAAATGAGAACAATAAGCTTTATAAATCGGAATTTCAACCAAAGAATTGTCTCATTATATGCGTTATTCAGGCCGCTGATTCTAGAAAGATTTATAAACTGAACAAGTTCCCAAAAAGAAACATGGCAAAAAGACATCAACCAAGATCAGGAAGTTTGCAGTTCTGGCCCAGAGTGAGGGCTAAAAGGATTTATTCTAATATTAAATCATGGATAAAAAAGGATGAAAATAAGCCACTTGCATTTGCAGGATATAAAGTTGGGATGACCCACATTCAAACAGTAAAATCCGGAAAAAAAGGGGTAGAAATTATTACAACAATTCCCGCAACAATTATAGAGTGCCCACCTATGAAATCATTAGCTTTAAGATTTTACAAAAATTCACCATATGGATCAAGCGTTATTTCTCAAATATTTTCAAAAAATTTAGACAAAGGATTATCAAAAAAAATATCATTACCAAAAAAATCAAAAACAGAAATACCAAAATATTATGATTTCATAAAATTAGTCGTATATACTCAACCAAAATTAACCGGAATTGGAAAAAAGAAACCAGAAATTTTCGAGATCCCACTTGGAGGGGATTTGGAGTACGCAAAATCATTATTAGAAAAAGAAATAGATATCGAAGATGTATTCAATAATGGCAGTTACACAGATATTCACGGAATTACAAAAGGGCACGGATTCACTGGACCAATAAAAAGATTCGGAATCTCATTAAAGGGCCACAAATCCGAAAAGAAAAGAAGGTCTGCCGGAAACTTGGGTGCATTTACTCCTAGAAAAGTTTCGTGGAGAGTACCTCAGCATGGACAACACGGTTATCATAAAAGAACAGAGTACAACAAATTAATATTAAAAATAGGCGAGAACCCTGAAGATGTAAATCAAAAAGGCGGAATAAAAAGATATGGCCTTGTTAAAAATAAATATATGTTAATTAAGGGATCAGTTTCAGGTCCATCGAAGAGATTAATAATTTTTTCAAACACAATAAGAGATAAAAAGGCAGAACAACCAATGGATATAAAATACATAAGTAAAGAGTCTAAACAATGAAATCTACAATTTATACAATGGCTGGAGAAAAAGGGAAATCAATAGATTTACCAAAACAATTTTCAGAAGAAATTAGGCCAGATTTGATTAAACAGGCAGTATTAGTTATTCAATCAAGGAAAAGGCAAAAGTATGGTACTGATCCAAGAGCAGGAATAGAATATTCAGCAAAACTTTCAAGAAGAAGAAGAGCATATCGTGGAGGATATGGGAAAAGTATGTCTAGAATTCCTAGAAAAGTAATGTTGAGAAGAGGTACACAATTCATTTATACTGGGGCAGTAGTTTCAGGTACAGTTGGTGGAAGAAGAGCTCATCCACCGAAGGGTAAAAAAATATTCGCTAAATCTTTAAACAAAAAAGAAAGGCAAAAGGCAATTCGTTCTGCAATTGCAGCAACAATTGATAAAAAATATTTAGAAAATAAAGGAATAATAAACACAAACAATCTTCCTTTAATTATTGAAAAATTAGAAGACGTAAATAAAACAAAAGAAGTAAAAGAATTATTATCAAAGTTAGATTTATCAAAAGATATAGAAAGATCAAATACAAAAAAGATTCGTCCTGGAAAGGGAACAATGAGGGGAAGAAAATATAGAAAACCAAAAGGCCCATTAATTGTAGTTTCAAACAATACATCCAAGATGTATAAAGCTGGGAGAAATTTACCAGGATTCGAAGTTACCGACGTTTCGTCACTAAATGCTGAATTGTTAGCACCAGGTGCAGAGCCAGGAAGACTAGTAATTTGGTCATTAGAATCAATAGAAAAACTAGATAAAGAAAATTTATTTTATTCAAAAAATGGAAGCATACAAAACAATAAAATATCCGCTAGCAACTGAAAAGGCAGTCCGGATGATGGAAATAGAAAACAAGTTAGTATTAATCGTAGATAGAAAAGCTACGAAATCAGATATTAAAAGGGCAGTAGAAGAATTATTTGATGTAGCAGTATTAAATGTGCATACTTTGAATACTCCAGATAATAGAAAGAAAGCATACATTACTTTGTCTCAAGAAACTCCGGCAATAGATGTAGCTACAAAATTAGGATTAATGTAAAATGGGTAAAAGAATAATATCACAAAGGAGAGGAAGGGGAACTCAAACATATAGATCTCCAAGTCACAGATTTGTAGGATCTGTTGCAAATAGGCCTTATGATAATATCGAAAAAACAGGAGAAATATTTGGAAAAATATTAGATATAATTAATTGTCCAGGGCATTCTGCTCCACTAATGGAAGTAGAATTTGAAGGCGGGGGTAGAATCTTGACTTTGGCACCACTAGGGATAAATACAAATAATAAAATCTCATCAGGAAAAACTGCAAAAGTAGAGGTTGGAAATACAGTTCCATTAAGTTCAACTTCGATTGGTACACAAATTCATAATATTGAAACTCAAGCGGGAGATGGCGGGAAATTTGTCAAATCTGCAGGAAGTTTTGCAAGAGTAATTTCAAAAACAGATAAAAAAGTAACTATTCAATTCAAATCAAAAAAAACAAAAGAGATTAGTTCAAACTGTCGTGCAACAATAGGAATTGTAGCTGGTGGCGGAAGAATGGACAAACCAGTTCTTAAAGCTGGAAAAAAAGCAAAGATTATGAAAGGAAAGAACAAACTATTCCCAAAAACATCTGGTGTAGCGATGAATGCAGTAGATCACCCATTCGGATCCGGTAGAGGGAGACATATGGGAAAACCAAGAACTGTATCAAGAAATGCACCGCCTGGAAGAAAAGTTGGTTCAATAGCATCCAAGAGGACAGGTAAGAAATAAAAATGGCTAAAAAAGAATATACATATCGGGGAAAAACATTAGAAGAATTGCAAGCAATGCCAATTCAAGAGGTTGCAAAATTATTCCACGCAAGGGGTAGGAGAACAATCGAAAGAGGATTTTCAGACGTGCAAAAATTATTCTTAAAAAAAGTAGAAGCCGCAAATAATGGTACACACAAAAAAATAATAAAAACACATTGTAGAAATATGATAATCTTGCCAAACATGGTTGGATTAAAAATTCAAATTCATAGAGGAAATAAATTTGATGCAATCGAAGTAATGCCCGAAATGATTGGACACAGACTTGGAGAATTTGCAGCAACAAGAGTAAGATTAAAGCACAGTGCACCAGGAATTGGAGCTACAAGATCTAGTGCATATGCATCGGTTAAATAAAAATGAATAAAACAAACAAAACAACAGAGATAAAAACTGAAACAAAAAAAGTTGAAGTTAAATCTGAAGATAAAAAGGAACATTTTGCAATTGCAAAATGTTTAAATGTTCCGATTTCAACTAAACAATCTGTGGAAGTTGCAAATTTCATAAGAGGAAAAGAGACCTCCAAAGCAAAGATGTTGTTAAATGAAGTTTTAAAACATAAGAAAGCAGTACCATTCAAAAGATATAATCGAGACACAGGGCATAAGGCTGGAAATATTGCTGCAGGAAGATTCCCAGAGAAGGCGATTCAGAATTTTTTAATCCTAATAAATTCTGTTGAAGCAAATGCAGAAGATAAAGGGCTAGATTCAAAAAATTTAATAATTACAGAATTAAAATCAGATCTTGGGCCACAACAATGGCATCAAGGAAGAATGAGAAGAAGAAAGATGAAAAACACTCATTTATCCATTAAAGTTATGGAGAAAGAAGAATGATTGAGAAAGAGATAATAAAAAAGAAACTCAAAGAATTTGAAATTCAAGAGTATATTGCAGAAGTATTAGATAGGCCAGGATATAGCCATACTACTATTCAGAAAACCCCTTTGGGTGAAAAAGTAACAATTTATACATCAAAACCAGGATTCATTGTTGGAAGAAAAGGTTCGAATATTAAAGCACTTACCGAAGTATTAAAAATAAAATTTGGATTTGAAAATCCACAAATAGAAGTAAGCGAAATTGAAGATCCAAATCTTAATCCTCATTCCGTTGCAAAACACATTGTTCACACATTCGAAAGATTTGGTCCACAAAGATTTAAATTTTTAGGATATAAAATGTTGGACACAATAATTAGTGCTGGAGCTGTAGGGACAGAAATTGTGATTTCTGGTAGGGGTGTTCCAAGTCAAAGATCTAGAACTTGGAGATTCTCAGCAGGACATTTAAAAAAATCAGGAGATGTCGCAGAAAGTTTAATTAGTAAAGGATTTGCAGTAGCACATTTAAAATCAGGTTCAGTGGGAGTAAAAGTAAGTATTTTGAATCCAGATGTAATCCTTCCAGATTCAATAAAAATTAAAGATATACCAACTTCAAAACAAGAAGAGATAATTGAAGGCGACAAAGAGGAAAAAGTAAAAGAAGAGATTAGAGAAAAAACAGAGGAAAAGAAAACTGAAGATCCTAAAAAAACTTCTGACAAAAAAGAAGTAAAAGCATCTCCTAAGGAAGAAAAGAAAGTAGAAGAAGTTAAAGAAGAGAAAAAAGAATCTCCTAAGGAAAAAAAGAAAGTAGAAGAAGTTAAAGAAGAAGTTAAAGAAGAAGTTAAAGAAGAAGTTAAAGAAGAACTAAAAGAAGAAGGAATGAAAGAAGAAGTTGCAGACAAAGTAGCTGAAGAAGTCAAAGAAGAATCTGGCGAAGAAATAGCAAAAGAAGCAACCAAAAAAGAAGAAAAAGTTCCTACTGCTGCAGAA
>JABJPM010000014.1 GCA_018663865.1 Candidatus Woesearchaeota archaeon
CTTGTATTAAATCCTCTACATTTGTGTTTAAGTCATTTGAATATATTTTTGGCTGAGGTCTGTGGTGTTCGATAATTCGAATAAACCTTGAGTTAATTTCTTTGGATAGCTTTTCATTTTCATTGAATTTCTCAATCTCTAAAATTTCAATTAGTGAGATTATAATTGCATTAGTTTCATACTCGTATAGTGAACCTAATTTGATTAAAGCATTATTTATTATGGAGTTTGCTTTATCCCTACCAAACGGAAAGTTTTCAGCTACTTTTAATATATTAAATTTCATTTGGATAAATAATTGAATACAATTAACTTCTTCTTCAGTTAATATTGAGAAAGGACTTATAAATTCATCTAGCTCACATAATGGGTCATCAATTATTTTATGTAACATATTTCTATCAATGTTAATCCCATCCTCTAAATATCCAAAATATACCTCTGCAACAATTTCAGCACGTGATTTTAAATCTCTAACATTGCCATTTGACCAATTTAACTTTTCCAAATTAGTAAAATCAGAATCCATTACTATGAGATTATAATTTAACTTTAAATCAGGGTCATCTTGATATGTTAATTTTGATAGCACAGTTTGAAAAAAATAGTTTGCTAAAATCGGAATATCATTTCTTCTGGAGTTGAGTGGAGGCAAATGTATATGAACTCCTTTTATTCTTTTATAAAAATCTTCTCTCATTTCTCCAGTTTTGACACATTCTATTAAGTCTTTGTTTGTAGCGGAAACAAGTCTAAAATCGACTTTTTCCTCTGTATTGCTTCCTTTCATTTTAACTTTATTTTCTTGCAATGCTCGTAGTAATGTTTTTTGAATTTTCAATGAAATATCTCCAATTTCATCAAAAAACAGTGTCCCTTTATTTGCAAGCTGAATAGCCCCAGGTACCTTTTCAATTGCATCTGTAAAAGCCCCTTTTACGTGACCAAATAATTCAGACTCCAGGTTATCTGATGAACCTGCCATATTCAGCGAAATAATTCCGCCTTTCCTTTTGGACAAATAATGAATGGCGTGCGCAATTCCCTCTTTTCCTGTGCCCGATTCTCCAGTTATCAATACATTGGTTAACTTCCGAATTTTTTTTATATCATTAAATATTCTAAGCATCAGTCTATTCTTTGAAAGTATTTTATAATCCTTAAAAAATTTGTCCATAAAATCTTCTTCTTTTGGATCAAGTACATCAGAATTTTTATCATATTCAAGATCTGCTTTTTCTTCAACATTCGAAATATTTTTTAAATTTTTAGAATCTAATAAATTTTCATTTTGAGAAGATGTTGATTTTTGAATCTTCTCAAATGCACTTGCAATAAACTTTAATTCTTCGGGAGTATATTGTTGATCATTTGGTATACTTTCCACTGCAGCATTTAATTTATTTAAGAACGAGTGTTTTTTTAAAATTAATAATTCCCTCTGAGATACGTTCAATTCTGAATAAAAATTATCCATTTGTCACTCCTTCTAAGGAAAGTTCTCTTAATTCTTGATCAATTTTTTCTCCTTCGCTCATAAGATTTTTCAAATAATTTAAATATCTCTTTTTATTGTATTCTTCTTGATATTCTTTGTGCTTTAAAATGAGAGATAACGTTACCAATGATATTTTTTTTGCGTTTATACTTTTAAAATATTTATATCCTTGAAATACTGTTGCAGCACCTATTAATGTTCCCAAAAAAGCACCTCCAACACCGAGAATGACCAATCTTGGAATAACCAATTTTGGAATAGCCAATCTTCCTAAACTACTTGCTATTACTGCTCCTAGAGCTAGGAAAGGAGCTGGTTTTATTTTCCCCAATACTGCGAGAGATACTCCAATTCCTGCAGCACTTCCACTAAATGCAATATTCTCAGATTCGGTTGACAAAAATGAATTAAACATTTCATCGTCATCTAATATGAAAGATACACCTCCTTCCTTTAATAGTTTTTGATACTCTTCTATAAATATTTCCTTATTTTTAGTGTCCATCGCGTTCAGTTTTTTAACAGTCAATTTTTGGTACTTATCATATATGTTATCAATTATCTCAGGACGAGTTAATAAGTTAGTTGATTTATCTAGACCCAATGATTCACAAGTCACACGTAGCATTTTTGATTCTAAGCCACTAATACCCTCATAATCCTTGAGCCCAGTAAGTTTATAAAGGTTAGCTAATACTTTACTCCTCTGGTCCTCACCAGTATCTGATTTTGAGATCATTTTTTCTAAATCTTCTAATTCATGAAGTGCATTGTTTAAAACAGTTTTTAGTAATACAACCATCTTTCCCCTTATTATTTATGATGAAGAAATATTGTTTCAAGTGGTAAACA
>JABJPM010000015.1 GCA_018663865.1 Candidatus Woesearchaeota archaeon
CTAAAAGAAGAAGGAATGAAAGAAGAAGTTGCAGACAAAGTAGCTGAAGAAGTCAAAGAAGAATCTGGCGAAGAAATAGCAAAAGAAGCAACCAAAAAAGAAGAAAAAGTTCCTACTGCTGCAGAATTAGCAAAAAAGAAATCAAAAGAATAAAATGGCAATCATAAAACCAAAAGAATTAAGGACTATGGATGAAAAATCAATTTCAAACAAGTTAAAAGAATTGAAAACTGAATTAATTTCCTTAAATGCTCAAGTTGCAATGGGTACTGCTCCTGAGAATCCAGGAAAAATTGGAGAAATCAAGAGGACAATTGCAAGAATATTAACAATTCAAAACCAAATGGGGGATGAGAGTAAAGTATGACTGAGATATGTTCCACATGTGGGCTCCCAGACGATCTTTGTGTTTGTGAAACAATAGCAAAGGAAGATCAATCTATCCGTATAAAAAAAGAAAAAAAAAGGTACGGAAAAATAATGACCCTCATCGAAGGGATCGACAAAACAAAAATCGACATAAAAGACGTGTCCAAAAAGCTTAAAAGCAAGTTCGCTTGTGGTGGTACGGTCAAAGATTCAATAATTGAACTCCAAGGCGACCACAATGTAGAAAAAATAAAAGAAGAACTTGTAAAATTGGGTTTCAACAAAGACTCAATGGCGTAAGATGGTCAAATCTTGGAAAAAAGAAATCATCGGAGAAAAAATAATCATTATCAATTCAAAAAACAAATCCCTCCTCGGAATGGAAGGAAATGTTATTGAAGAAACAAAAAACACAATCACTTTAGGCAATGGAAAAAAATTGCTTAAATCACACATAACAATAAAAATAAATGGCGAAATCATCGAAGGAAAAACATTACAAAAAAAACCAGAAGACAGAATAAAAAAATGACAAAACAAAAAAATATAGGAATTGAATCAAACGTACCTAAAGATAAATGTACGGATAGGAAATGCCCATATCATGGATCAACAAAACTTAGGGGCAGATCATTCGTGGGAACATTAGTATCAAAAGATACACACAATTCCGCAGTAGTAGAATGGGATAGAATTGTTAAAATTCCAAAATATGAAAGAACAGAAAATAGAAAATCAAAAGTAAGCGTTCATAATCCTTCGTGCATAGATGCACAAAAAGGAGATTTAGTAAGAATAGTTGAAACAAAACCAATAAGCAAAACAAAAAAATTCGTAATAATCGAAAAAATAGAATAAAATGAAAGCGATAAATGCAAATATTACAAAAACAATTGTAAGGGGATCAAAGATAGATGTCTGCGATAACTCTGGAGCTAAAAAAGCATATTTAGTTTCTGTAAAAGGTTCAAAGACAAGAAAGGGAAGATTCCCAACTGCAGGAGTTGGAGATTTGCTTAAGGTTTCAATAGTACAAGGAAATCAAGAAATGAGAAAACAATTAGTACCAGCAGTACTGGTAAGGCAAAGAAAAGAATATATGCGTCCAGATGGAACAAGAATAAAATTTGAGGATAACGCAGTAATTATTTGTAAAGACGAAAAGGGTAATCCAAAAGGGACAATTTTTAAGGGCCCTATTGCAAAAGAAGCCACAGAGAGATGGCCAGCAATTGGTAAAGTTGCTAAAATAATCGTATAAAAATGAGATCAATATTTTCACTAGCATGGATAAGGAGTAAGCAACCTAGAAAGCAAAGGAAGTACAGGCATAATGCTCCACTTCATATAAAGAAAAAGTTCCTTTCAGTAAATTTTACTAAAGAGCTTCGAGAAAAATATAACAAAAGAAATTTAACTGTTATAAAGGGAGATAAAGTAAAAATTATGAGTGGCCAATTTAAAGGCAAGGAAGGATTAGTTGAAAAAGTAGATGTAAGAAATATTAAAATTTTAGTTCAAGGTGCAGAAATGATAAAAAAAGATGGTTCAAAAGTTAATTATCCAATCTCGCCTTCAAATTTAATGATTACTGAATTAAAACTAGACGATAAAAAAAGAAAAGCTAGTTTAGAGAGAAAATAAAATGGGAAAAGCACATATAAAAAGATTAGCAGCGCCAAAATCATGGCCAATTAATAGGAAAACAAATGTATGGGTACTAAAGTCCAGCCCTGGTTCACACACACTAGGAACCTCTCTACCAATTGGTTTAATTATTAAAGAAATACTTGGGTATGTAAAAACTACAAAAGAAACTAAGTATGTTCTAAATCAAAAAAAGATTTTTGTTAATGGCAAGTTAGTAAAAAATCAAAAATTACCTGCGGGAATTTTAGATGTTGTCACTATTGGCGAAGATAATTATAGAATAATCATAAATCAAAAAGGAAAATTAATTCCTGTAAAGATCAATGGTGCAGAATCAAAGTTAATACTTAAACAAGTAGAAAATAAAAAATCTCTGAAGGGAAAAAAGACCCAAATAAATTTCACAGATGGAACTAACCTTCTATCAGAAGAAAAATATGCTACTGGAGATACTATTGTTTTTTCAAATGAAAAGATAAAAGAGCATTTGATATTAGAAAAAGGTTCAATGGTATATGTCTTAGCAGGAAAACAAGTTGGGAAGATCGGCATAATAAAAGAGATTCAAGAAAAGAAAGGATTGCAACCTTCGCGAGTAACATTCACACAAGGAAAAGAAGATTATGAAACATCAAAAGAATATGTTTTTGTAGTTGGTAAAACTAAGCCTTTGGTAACATTAGAAAAATGAATAAGATGAGAGAAATTAGGGTAGAGAAGCTAACATTAAATATGGGTGCAGGAGAATCTGGGGCCAAATTAGAAAAATATGTGAAACTTTTAAATACTATCACTGGAAAAAAACCAATACAAATAATTTCAAATAAAAGAATCCCTACTTGGCAAGTAAGGCCAGGATTGGCAATAGGTACGAAAGTAACAATAAGGGGAAAAGCTGCAGAAGAATTATTGAAAAGATTGCTTACTGCAGTAGATAATAATTTAAAACCAAAATCATTTGATTCAGAAGGAAATTTCGCTTTTGGAATCCCAGAATATATCGATATACCTGGAATGGAATATATAGTTGAAATTGGTATCGTCGGATTAGAAGTTGCAATAACCTTAGAAAGAGCCGGATTCAGAGTAAAAAATAGAAAATTCAATGCAAAAAAAATCCCAATTAGGCATAGAATAACTCCCGAAGAAGCTATGGAATTTATGAAATCAAAATATAATGTTAAAATGGGAGATGATGAATAAAATGACCGCTGCAGATTACAAAAAAGCATATGTACAACTTAAAGCAAAACCTGTAAAATTAGCTAAGTTTATAAAACACAATAAACCAAAAGACAGATCTTGCGGAATTGCATTAAAAAAATGTAAAATGTGCGGTAGAAATGGTGGTCACATTCAAAAATATGGCCTTAGCCTTTGTAGGCAATGTTTCAGAGAAACTGCAAAGAAACTAGGTTTCAAAAAATATAACTGAGGATAAAAAATGTCAATGAACGATACATTAGCAAATGCCCTATCACACATTTTAAATTGTGAAGGTGTAGGAAAAAATGAATGCACAGTGAGAGATGCATCTAAAGTAATGAAAAAAGTTTTAGAAATAATGAAAGCACATGGTTATATTGATAAAATCGAATTTATTGAAAGTCCGAAAGGAAATACAATGATTATCGGATTAAAAGGCACAATCAATAATTGCGGGACAATAAAACCACGATTCCCAGTAAAAGTAGATGATTATGATAAATTTGAAAAAAGATATTTGCCAGCTAAAGATTTCGGAATAATGATTGTTTCGACGACAAAAGGTTTGATGACCAAAGATGAGGCAGTTAAACAAAAACTTGGGGGAAAATTAATTTCATATTGTTATTAAAATGGTAAAAGTAGACATCATAGATAAAATTAGTATCCCTGAAGGGGTGGAAGTTTCAATAGATTCGAATCAAATAAATGTGAAGGGACCAAAAGGAGAATTATCCAGAGGCATCTTCACGCCAGGAATTAAAATAGAAGTAAAAGAAAATGAAGTAATATTTTCAATTAAAAAAGCAGCAAAAAAAGAAAAGATGGTGCTAAAAACTACTGAGGCACATTTAAAAAATATGATCAATGGCGTAAATGAGGAATATGTTTACAAATTAAAAATTTGTTCAGGACATTTCCCTATGACCGTATCCTTAGAAAATCAAGAAGTAATCGTTAAGAATTTCTTGGGAGAGTCAGTACCAAGAAAAAAGAAAATGCAAACTGGTGCAGAAATAGAAATTAAAGGAAACGATATCACTGTGACTTCAATAGATATCGAAAAAGCTGGACAAGTTGCAGCATCAATAGAGGCCTTAACAAGAATAACAAATAAGGACAGAAGAAGATTTCAAGACGGAATATTCATAACATCAAAAGCAGGTAAAAAAATATGAAAACATTATTGGAGATTAGAAAAAAACTGAAGGCAAAAAAGCCAACATTCCTTAGGACAGATTCTAATCGAAAAAAATATAAAAATAAATGGAGAAAGCCAAGAGGCCTTCAAAATAAAAGAAGATTAAAATACAAAGGGCATCAAAAAAATCCATCTCAAGGATATAGGTCTCCTGTAGAAGTACGAGGATTACACAATTCAGGATTAGAATTAATAAATATTTCAAACATAAAAGAATTGGATAATATTAAAAAAGAAACTCAAATAGTTGAAGTTGCTGCAAGAACAGGAATAAAGAATAAAGTAATAATCCTTGAAGCATGTAAAGCAAAAGGAATAACAGTTTCAAATATAAAAGATATTGAAAAATTCATAACAAAAGTTAATGATAAATTAGAATTGAGAAAAAAAGAAAAGATAATAAAAACAACAAAGAAAAAGAAATCAAAAGAAAAGTCCATTAAAAAAGCTGAAGGGGAAGAAAAGAAGGAAAATGAATCCACTGATTCAGCTGAATCGGATAAACAAGAAGAACAAAAAGAAGAAATATTAAAATCAAAGCCAAAAGAAGAAAAACAACAAAAACAAACAAAAGAAAAAAATACCGCTGTGGCTAAAGAAGGCCATCAACAAAGCAGTGTTCCCGGAAATAAACAATGAAATTAAATAATCAAAGAAGGATTGCTGCAGATGTACTAAAAAAAGGTACAAAGAAAGTCAAATTTAATATCACAAGGTTGGCAGATATAAAAGAAGCAATCACTCGGGCAGACATTAGATCATTGATCATTGATAATGCGATTTCAGCAGATCCAAAAAGAGGCGTTTCACGTGGAAGAGTTAGAAAATCATTAGTTCAAAAAAGAAAAGGGAGGCAGTCCGGAGCAGGTTCAAGAAAAGGAGTAAAGACTGCAAGACTTCCAAAAAAGTTAAATTGGATGAATCACGTAAGAAAACAACGAAAATTTATAAAAGAACTACGTGATAAAAAACTGATCACAACAATAGTGTATCGAGAAATGTACAATAAGGTAAAAGGTGGATTTTTCAGAAGTAAAAACCACATAAAAATTTATCTAACAGAAAACAGGTTATTCGAAGATGTCAAAAAGTAAAATATATACAGTAAGTTTCAAAAGGAAACGAGAAGGAAAAACTGATTACCCTAAGAGATTGAATTATCTAAAATCAGATAAAACAAGATTTGTAATCCGAGTTTCTACAAATAATTTGTCCATTCAGGCAGTAGATTATCATGCAGATGGAGACAAAATAACAATCACAGTAAAATCCTCAGATCTAAAAAAATATGGATGGAAATATTCCACTGGAAACATCCCATCATCATATTTGACTGGATTATTATTTGGTAACAAGATAAAAGAAAAAATAAAAGAAGGAATAATTGACTTGGGATTAAATACTATCACAAAGGGAACAAGAGTTCCTGCAGCAATAAAAGGAATAATAGACTCAGGAATAGGATTAAATTATGACGAATCGATATTCCCATCAGAAGAAGCAATTACTGGAAAAAGAATTGTTGAATTTGCAAACTTATTATTAAAAGATGAAGAAAAATATAAAAAACAATTTTCAAAATATTTAAAAGAAAATCAAAAGCCAGAATTGATGGTAGAACAATTTGAAAAAGTCAAAATTAAAATTAATGGAGAATAAAGTTGGCACCAAAAAGAAAATATACAGGAATGTCTGAAGAGAAAAAAGCTGAAATTCAAAAGTCTAGGACTGATGCAGCTTTGGCAGCATGGATTCCAAAGACCGAATTTGGAAAAAAGGTAAAATCTGGCGAAATAAAGAACATCGATGTAATTTTAGATAAAGGTGGAAAAATATTAGAATCAGAAATTGTAGATGCGTTAATTCCGGATCTAGAATATGACTTAATTACAATAGGCCAATCAAAAGGTAAATTTGGTGGCGGAAAGAGAAGTATCTGGAAACAAACTCAAAAGAAAACAAAAGAAGGAAACAAACCAAAATTTGCTACTGTCGCTGTTGTTGGCAACAGAAAAGGATATGTTGGAATAGGGTATGGAAAAGCAAAAGAAACTGTTCCTGCGAGAGAAAAAGCAATACGCCAAGCAAAACTAAATCTTATTAAAGTAAGTTATGGTTGCGGATCCTGGGATTGTGCGTGTGGGGAAGAACATTCGATTCCACTAAAAGTTTCTGGAAAATGTAGCAGCGTAATTGTAGAATTATTGCCTGCACCAAAAGGAACAAATCTTTGTACACACAAAGAATTAAGAAAAATTCTTGCATTAGCAGGAATAAAAGATGTATATTCAAAAACTTACGGAAAAACTAACACACAATTGAATTTAGTAAAAGCATGCATAGAAGCTTTAAAACAAATTTCAAAGGTTAAAAAGATAAAATGACTAGGATAGCTATAATTAGGATCTCTGGAGAACAAGGTTTAAATGAAAAAGTAAAAACCACATTTAAATTATTAAATCTCCATAAAAAGTATAATTGCGTAATTGTTTCAAATACCGCGCAGCTAGAAGGAATGTTAAAAGTTATTAAGGATAATGTTACTTGGGGAGAGATCGATAAAGAAACAATTTCGACTCTTTTAGAGAAACGAGGAAGACTTCCAGGAAATAAGCCCATAACTTCTGAATATATAAAAGAAAAAATAAAATTAGATTTAGGCGAATTTGCAGAAGGAATATTTGCAGAAAAAAATAAAATCAAAGATGTAGAAGGATTAAAACCATTTTTCAGATTGATGCCTCCAAGAAAAGGATTCGAAAGAAAAGGAACAAAAAGACATTTTTCAATCGGTGGAGCATTAGGATACAGAAAATATAAAATAAATGATTTGATTCAAAGGATGATCTAAAATGCCAACTAATAAAAGAAAAAAACATACCAAGATGAGAGCCAAGACTACTCACGGATATGGATCTATGAAAAAAAATCGTGGAGCTGGAAATCGTGGAGGAAGAGGAATGGCAGGAACTGGTAAAAGGGCAGATCAAAAAAAACCATCTATTCTTGCATCCGGGGACAAAAGATATTATGGTAGTTTCGGATTCAGTAGGCCACAATCAAAAATAAATACACCAAAAATAATTAATCTTTCAAAAATTGATGAAATAATTTTAAAAACTGGTGCAAAAGAATTTGATGCATGTAATTATGATAAGGTATTGGGCACAGGAACAATATCCCAAAAAGTAAAAATAATTGCAAAATCATATTCAAAATTAGCCAAAGAAAAGATTGAAAAAGTTGGTGGAGAAGCAGCAATATGTTGAAAAAACTTATGGCAATGTTGCCGGAAGTAGCAGGACCAACAAAGAAAAAATTATCTTTTAAAGAAAAACTCAAGTGGACAGGAATAATTCTAATTTCATTTTTCATACTTTCCATGATTCCATTATTTGGACTTGGACAAAATGCATTATCACAATTTGAACAATTATCGATCATATTAGGTGCAAGTTTTGGTTCAATAATATCGCTAGGTATTGGACCAATCGTAACAGCATCCATTGTATTGCAATTATTATCTGGATCAGGAATAATAAATATTGATCAATCTAGTCCTGAAGGAAAACAATTTTTCCAAGGATTACAAAAATTATTAGGAATATTTTTCATAGTTTTTGAAGCAATAATTTATGTAATGATGGGTGGATTAGCTCCTGCAGCAAATTTGGTTCCAGCGACGTATTCATTAGTACAATTTTTATTAATTTTACAATTATTCTTTGGTGGAATGTTGATATTATTTATGGCTGAAGTAGTAGATAAATGGGGATTCGGTTCAGGAATTTCAATATTTATTGCCGCTGGAGTTTCACAACAAATATTCATTAGGGCATTTTCCCCACTAACAACAACTGGACAATTCGCATTTGGTTCTGGGTTGGCACCTGTTGGACAAATGTGGGTATTCTTCAAATCTTTGATAAATGCAGACCTGTCCGGAGCAGCATTGCCATTCTTTGCAATATTATTTACAATCTTAGTTTTCATAATCGCAGTTTATGCACAAGCAATGAAAGTGGATATTCCTCTTTCATTCGGAAGAATTAGGGGCCATGGAATCAGATGGCCATTAAAATTTATTTATACTTCGAATATCCCGGTTATTTTGGTAGCTGCATTGATGGCAAACTTCCAATTATGGGCAAGGTTATTGCAAAATAAGGCCGGTGAAACAGGAATTGGACACTGGATATCATATAATATTTTAGGTCAATTTTCTGGGCAAGCTCCAATCTCTGGACTAGTGTACTGGACTCATGCTCCGAATCTTGTGGATGCAGTGATAAATAAATATTTCACATTTGATATATTACTACAAAGTTTAGTATACATCGGATTCATGGTGGGTGGAGCAGTAATATTTTCCATTTTCTGGGTACAAACTGCTGGAATGGATGCAAAATCTCAAGCAAATCAAATACTTAAATCAGGGTTACAAATGCCAGGATTCAGAAGAGATCCAAGAGTATTAGAAAGGGTATTAAAACGATATATTGGTCCATTAACAATAATGGGTGGAGCAACAGTTGGAATTTTAGCTGCAATAGCAGACCTATCTGGCGCATTATCTCGTGGAACTGGAATCTTACTTACAGTTATGATCATATATAAATTATATGAGGAAATTGCACAACAACACATGATGGACATGAATCCAGCATTAAGAAAAATGATGCAATAAGAACCTTTAAAAAGGACCATAAATCTTTAAATTAAAATGTTAGACTCACTATTTGAAGCAATGTTTGGATGGGCGATAGATATATCTCCATTATTCGGATTAACAGTAGTAGCATTCATACTAACATTATTTGTAACAATAATTTATATGATCGTTACAGATCAAAAATTAATGAAAGAAATTAAACAAGAGATGAAAGATATTCGAAAAGAAATGAAAGAGTTTAAGAACGATCCAGATAAAATGATGGAATTAAACAAAAAATCAATTGAGAAGTCAATGACTCAAATGAAAAACTCTTTTAAACCCATGCTTATTACCTTTTTACCACTGATAATCCTTTTTGGATGGTTAAGAACAGTATACGAAGGAGTAGAAGTCAATTTCTTAGGAATAAGTAATTGGTTATTTGCATACATCATAATTTCAATGATAATGAGTATAGCAATAAGAAAAATATTAAAGGTACATTAAAATGCCAGCAGGAAAACATAAATCGAGAAGTTTAAGGAGGGTGTTTGTAAAAACCCCTGGAAAAGGAACAAAGATACATTATCGGAAGCGAAAACCTTCAAAACAGGTTTGTAGTGACTGTGGTAGTGTATTACAAGGTATACCAACTTTGATACAATCAAAATTCAAAAATTTACCTTTAACAAAAAAAAGGCCACAAAGACCATACGGCGGAACATTATGTTCATCTTGTATGAGAAAGAAAATAAGATCGCAGGTAATAAAATGTTTGAAGTAGGAAGAATAGTTATAAAAATCGCAGGAAGGGATGCAGGAAATACTGCATTAGTAATTGAAGAGATCGACAAAAATCATGTTTTAATTGATGGCAATGTCCGAAGGAGAAAATGTAATATTTCTCATTTAGAGCCAAAAAATGAAATTTTGAAAATTAAAAAAGGCGCAAAAACTGAAGATGTGCACAAAATAATGTCTGCAGCAGGTATCGAAGTATTAATACAAAAAAAAGTAAAAAGATCTGAAAAGAAAAAACCTGTAAAGAAAACTCCTGTGAAGAAGAAATCAAAAGAATAAAATGGTAGAAGATAAACAAATGGACCAACAAAAAATGATGGCCCAACAAATGATGGCCCAACAAGTTCAGCAAATGGAGCAACAGATAGCTTCAGTTGGTCAACAAATTTTTGAATTAAATACATTAAAAGATAATTTAAAAGAATTAAAGGAAGTAAAAAATACAAAAATGAAAACTCCCCTTGGTGCTGGAATTTTCATAGAATCAGAATTAAAAGATGTTTCAACAGTATTGATGGGCGTAGGATCAGGAGTAATAGTAAAAAAGAGTACCGATTCGGCAATAGAAGTTATTGAAAAGCAGATAAAAGAGTTAGATTCACTAAGTAAACAAATGCAAAATGAATTGACTGAGTTTTCTAAACACCTTGGCGGAATATAATATTTTTTAAATACAAGTCGCCCACTATTTCTATGGACCCAGTTTCTTATTATTCAAAAAATGAAATAAAACGAGAAATATCATTTAATTCTCAAAGAAGGGAAGTTTCTGTAATGATTGGATTAGGTAGATTCGGAAAACGTCCAGATATAATTCAATTCGAAAATGATATTACCGAGTTGGTAAAAAAAGGTGCAACCTCATTTCACATCTCAGAAGAGCATTGGTCCAATCCATTAGAATTAAAACCAGGGATGAAAAAAAGAGACCTAGATAATTTAAGGATAGGGTGGGACTTTGTATTAGACATAGATTCCCCAGATTTGGAAGACTCAAAAAAAATAACACATTATCTAATTGAGGCAATGAAGTTTCATGATGTAAAAAATATGGCTGTCAAATTTTCTGGAAATAAAGGATTTCATATTGCAATCCCATTTAAAACATTTCCTTCGAAAGTAAATGATATGGAGATAATAAATTTATTTCCTGAGGGGCCAAAAATAATTGCAGAGTATTTGACGGAGATGATAACGCCAGCATTAATAGAAAAATATGGCGAACAAATGAGGGATAAAATAGAGATCGATACAGTATTAATATCAAATAGACACATGTTTAGGGCACCATACTCATTACATGAGAAATCTGGTTTGGCAAGCATACCAATTGAACCTTCTGAAGTATTAAATTTTAATAAGGAACGAGCAAAACCTGAAAATGTTACTGCGAATATGAGATTCCTAGAAGAATCAACTTTCATCGAGGGGGAAGCAACATCTTTGATAACTCAGGCACTAGATTGGAGTTCAAGAAATTCGATAAAAAAAGAATCGACAGAGAAATTAACTGAAAAAAGAAAGGCAGAATATAAGGAGATCACCGAAGCAATTCCCGAAGAGTATTTTGCACCATGTATAAAAAAAGGACTGTCAGGTTTACAAGATGGAAAAAAAAGATTTTTATTCATTTTAATAAATTTTTTAAAATGCGTTGGGTGGAATCCGGAAGAAATTGAGAAAAGAGTAAAAGAGTGGAATAATAATCAAGAAGATTCTTTGAAAGAAGGATATATAATTGCACAACTAAATTGGCACAAGGCAAATTCAAAAAAAGTTCCCCCGCCAAACTATGAAAATAAAGCATATTATGCAGATATAGGCATATTGCCAGATGAAAATGTGGTAAAGAAATTTAAAAATCCACTAAATTATACAGTTACAATGTTCAAATTTAAAAAACCAAAGAAAAAGAAAAAGAAAAAATTGGATTCAAAACCTTTATAAATTGAATAAATTTCTAATTCATAGAAAAATGGGAAGAATAAAAACAACATTAATTAAGAGGACAGCTCACAAGTTATTCAAGGACGATCCTAAGCGATTTAAGAAGGATTTTGAAGGGAATAAGTTAATTGTTGATGATACTGTAGAAACTGAATCTAAAAAGTTTAGAAACATCATTGCAGGATATTTAACAAGACTTGCCAAAAAGAAACAATTATAAATATTTAAAATAAAAATATTATAATTGAAGGATTCCAAAAATGACTGATGACAATATAGATAAGGAGGAAATCAAAAAAGAAGATAATAACTCTATATATGTCGGAGGAAAACCATTTATGAATTATGTTACTGGAGTAGTAATGCAATTCACAACAAAGAATTCTAAAGAAGTTATAATAAAATCTCGTGGAAAATTCATTTCTAGGGCAGTAGACATTGCTGAAGTCACAACAAAACGATTTTTAGAAGGTAACATAGAAATTTCAGAAATAAACACAGACAGTGAAGAGTTTGAAAACAAAGAAGGCAAGCAAGTTCGAGTATCCACCATGGAAATAACTTTAAAAAGAAAATAATTTCAAATCAAATTATAA
>JABJPM010000016.1 GCA_018663865.1 Candidatus Woesearchaeota archaeon
AGTGAGAAAAATTTAAAATCTATTAAATCACGAATGGGATGGCAGGTAGCATTACAAGCCGGAACATTATTAAGTATTGGTAGTCTTAATTCAACCGTTAAAAAGCAAACTGATTTAATCACTAGCGAATTAACACAAATTCAGGATATAAATATTGATGGATTCGCATCTATCGAAGATGCATTAAATTCCTTAGAATCTTCACTAATTGCAGGATTTGAAGATTTAAAATGGTTTTTAGGCTCAATTGATGACAAACTTGCTAAATTAATTGGACTAGTAGAATTCCCAAAATCTACTGAATCTACTGAACAATATCTATTTGGGCTTGAGCTTTTTAAACAAGAATATTATAAAAAATCTATTACTTCATTTTCTTCCGCAATAGATAAAAACCCATTAAATCTAAATGCAAAAGTTGGATTATATTTAGCTAAAAAAGCATCAGATAAGAAAGAAGATTTAAAATTATTAGATGAAATAATAAAATTAACAGATAGTAATTTTACACTTAACTTAGATATCTCTGAAGAATCAAAAAACAAATCAATCATTTTTTTTTCAAACTTTGTTTTTAACGAATTATCAAGATTAGAAAAATATGACTTAATATTAAATTATTTTGAAAATGATATTGTTGATATTGCTAAGAAAGAATTAAATATTAGAATTAGATATATCTCTAGCAAGATAAATAAAAAGAAAGATTATGAAAATGATTTACGAATAATTATTGAAGATGGTGATTTATTAAATCTATTGTGTTTTATAGAATATAAAGAAGATAAAAAATTTGTAAACTTTTTAATAAATTGCTCCAAAATACTTAATGAAACTTTTTCAAAGTACAGTAAATTAGAGTTTTCTGAAGATGATGAATTGTGTATAAGAAGAAGTGCAGCATTAATAATTAAAAACTTAAAAGATGACAGTGAGTTAATAAAACTTGCTAGCACCAAAAACACATTAGCCTATAAGGATTCATTTTTAAATAATTTTTTTGAAAAAGCAGAAGAATCTATTAATTTATTTAAATCAGAAAAATTAAAATTAATAACATCAGAAACTTCGATTAAAAAAATAAAGGAAAATAAAAAGCCAATTTTTGAAAAAGAGGAAAATGAATTTCTAAAAGATTCTCATAAAATTATTCAAAATCAAATTAATAATTTATTAAAAGAATTTAAAACAGAAAATCTAAAAGAACTTGAAAGCAGTATAGAAAAGTCAAATAATAAAATTGATGAGTTTAAAAAACATTACCCTGCAATTGAAGAAGAAGAGCAAGAATCATACGATTCAATAACTACATTTATTAATTCCATAGATATTAAAAATCAAAAAATTAATTATAAATCTGCTTTTCAACAACTAGCAGAAAATCAAGAAACCAGAAAAGAAATTGAGGATTCACAAAAGAGTATAAGAAAATCCATAAACGATACTGTTAACAAAGTAGGTAAAACAGAAGCTATAAAGTTATTCGCAAAAATAAAAAAGAAAGGCGGTGGCACTTATGGAAAAAAATGGGCAAAAGAAATGGTCGAAAAGTACACATAATGAGTATTCATAAATACATATTTTCAGAAAATATTAAAGAACTTGAATCTTTAATAAAAAAGAAATTTCAAAATGGATTAAAATCAAAATTCGGACATTCTAATTTTCCATTCTCCATTAAAAACATAAAAATTAACAAATTCAAAAGAATAAATGTTTCTGCAATATTTGATGAAAGAAAAATTGAAGAAAATAGAGAAATTAATTATGGTGGAGTTAATAGAATTAGAAATGTAGACAGAAATGATATTGATTCTTTTTCATTTGAAAGAAAGAATTGTAAGATTAAAGATTTAGGCAAAGAAGAAATATACAGAGTTGAAGATACAGATGAGTCACATACTTGCGGAACATGTAGTGGAAGAAAAGAAGTTACTTGTTATGGGTGTAATGGAAGCGGAAGTAATAGATGTGGGACCTGTAATGGAAAAAGAGAAGTTAGATGTAGTAATTGTAGCGGTAGAGGAGAAACAAACTGTTTTTGGTGTGGCGGGAAAGGCACAAAAACAGAAGGCTATGGTGAAAATGAAAGAACAAAAAGATGTAATTCTTGTAACGGAAAAGGATCTAATAAATGCTCAAGCTGTTCCAATGGATACAATACATGTGGAACATGTAATGGAAATGGAGAGGTTTCTTGCTACAAATGTAACAGCTCTGGAAAGATAGGATGTTCTTCATGTGCATCTCAAGGGTCATTTACAAAATATTTTATTGTAAACAGTATTATAACTAAAAAAGAAAATGATTTAGTAATCGAGGGAAACAATCCAGGTGATTTTATTAGTGAAAAATTAATTTCTGAAGAATTTAAATTTGAAAATGATTTTATTAAATATAAAATTTCAAAATTATCTGATCACAAAACACAACTAAGAGAACTTCTAAAAGGTTTGACGCCTAATAAAAACGAAAGAGGAACTATGATTTATTCTTCTTTGGAAGAGTGTGCTTCTCTAACTTTTGAAATTATTGTTGGAGGCTCTACATATTTGGGTAATTTAAAAGATGGAAATTTAAATATAGATGAATCTTCATTTGATCTGTTGTTTTATGATATAATTGATGAAATTAAGATTGATTCAAAATTCAATAATTTATTGGATAACAAATCTGCTTTTGAAGGAAATTTATCAAACACTAAAAAATTATGGGATTCAATTAAACAATATCACACATTCGAAAATATCTTAAGCTTAGGAAGTAGTAAAAATATTTTTAATATTAATGATAAAAATCTTCCAACAAGTAAAATTACTGAGTTAAGAAAACTAGACTTAATAAATACTACAAAATATATAAAGATATTATCTAAAAAATTTATTAAAAATGAAATAATAAGACAATCAATAATAACATTTATTTCAATTTACATATTAACTAGAATTTTTGGCAGATCAGGTGGCATAGAATACATTGGTTTTTCTAGCTTTATTACAACACCATTTATATTTCTATTTCTGTCAATTTTTTGGGGAGTTTGGCAAATTAAAAATCTTGATAAAAAACCTAAAAAGAGTGAAGTAACAACAAGTGATGTTGGTGGGATAACAGGAGGAGGATATATCTTAGTAATAATTGGTTTTATTATAACTTGTTTTTCACTTTCTAATAAAGATGATGGGTTTGAGGCATATCTCCAAAAAAAGAAAGAAGAAAAGATTGCTTATAATATCAAATTAACCAACATTGAAAATTTTAAGAATTTCAAAAAAGAAAAAACAATACTTTCTAGTGAAGAATTCGAAGAATTAGGTTTTAAATTAAGTAATAGCTCTTGGAATAGACCTTTAATATCAGATTCAATGATTATTATAAGACCTTCTGAAATATTAAAGTATGATTTTTATATTGATGAAGGTCAGGATTACGAAAGAATTGTAAATTCTCATTGTAGTGAATGCGGTAGTAAATGCTATGGACATGAAAAAATATCTGAAGATAAATTATATCTAAGTTTAAATTATGAAAGTTTCGTTGAAAACTCAGGATATTATAAATATTGGGGGGGTATAAGAGTTGGTGCGCCTGGTGCTGGAGGTTTTTGGGACTATGAAGTTAGTCCATATGACATAAGATTTGCAGTTCGTAAATATGGAATTACTGCTATGAAAAACACTTTAGAGGATTATTCTAATAATATACTCAATGATTATTATAGCAGTCCTGAATCATTTTCATCACTTTTTCCAAATTCTGACTTAATAGATATTCACTCAAAACAAATCAAATATTATTCAAATTCAGGAGAATTAATAACTGAAGTAATTAAAGAAGACAATATAAATAAAAAAGATACTTTTAACATAGAGTATGAAGCAGATAATATCTCTAACATTTCAGATTCTATTACATATATAAAAATTAATGACCCTGATGGATATACAAATGTTCGTGCTGGAAAATCCTCCTCATCAGAAATACTATATCAAATTTATGATGAGAACAAATTATTTCAACTACTTGATGATACAGAAAACTGGTGGAAAATAAAATTAAATTCAAAAGATAATGATTGGAAATATGGTTTTATTTATCACACCAAAGTTATAAAGTTTGAATCATTTATAGTTAATGCAGATAAGGTATACTTTTATCCTGAAACTGATGAATTTAATCCTAGTGAATTTTATTCTGTAAAAGGAGACAAATTATTATGCAACAGCAGTATTGAAGATGGATTTAGGAATTGTATGCACATTATTTCTAAACAAGACACAATATATTCTTATATAATTGCTAATCAACTAAAAAAATAATAAAATGAAAGTATACGGAAAAAAAACTATCAAAATTGATTGTACATGGGAGTTTGAAGATAATGCTGAGCTAAGAGTTAAATTAGAATCATTATCTGAAAATGAATTAATTGATTATTGTTTTGAAAATGGTAAATTTGAAGAAGGTGAAAAAATAAATCCTCAATTTAAAATTGATTATATAGGAGAAATTGGGGATGAATTTGATTTTTAATTTTAAAAAAAATGTCAGAAATAGCAAAAAATTTATTTAAAAGTAATACAAAAAGATGGCTAGAAGGTTTTTCTTCTTTAGATGAATGTAATGAAAATCTATATTGTGAAGAAGGAACATTACATGCATACTTTTTAATATTAAATCCAGATAATAATGAATTTGAAAATCGACTTAATAAACTTGAAATTGAATTTAACATGTTCTCTATTGGAGCTGAATTTTTAAAAGAATCAGTTGGTTTTAATACAAAAGGAGAATCTGTTAGAGTTGGAATGTTTAATTCTGAAAATCATTTTCCAAATGGATCAATTAATTCAGACAAAATCAGAGAGATATTAGGTGATGTTTTATATGATATTTATAAGTTTCAATAGAATTTATTAAGAAAACAAAAAAAAATGGCAATGCAAATTGATTGGGAATATTTTTTTCCAGATGTATATTTCAAACATGATAGATTTCAAACTTGGTCAAAAGAAGATATAAGTAAAATAATAGATGAAGATGGAAACTGGAATCCACAAAAAGACTTTGAATTTCACTTACAAAAAATGAAAGTTGACAAAAAGTACTTTGATGAAAAAAATCTTAGTTTATTTCCAAAAGGATTTCATAAACCTTTATATTCAATTACTTTATTTGAAGAAGAAAGAGTAAAACTATTATCTAGAGTTAAAATAAATTATGGTGAGGGATTAAAAGGCTTCGATGATGATGGAATGGAGATCATATCATATAAAATATTACTTGATGGTATTGATGAAAAAGTAGATGTTGAATCTGAAACAATTGGAAACAATGAAAATAAATTTCATGTTAGATGCAATAAAAATTTAATTAATTGTCATCGATTTAATGCAATAAATATTTTATATGATTGGCTTTTAAGTTTAAATCCTACAGGAACATTTAAAAATAAATGGCAAATTTTTGCATATGGTATAACAGAATATGATGAAACCATATCATATGTTGATACATTTATAGAAGAGAAACAAAATCAACTAAGTATTTCAGGTTTAGATAACCTTAATAATAATAAAATAATTAATCGCGACATAACTCCACCCTCAAACAATGAAGAATCAAGTGTGCCAGAAATTCTTAAAGATTTGGGGTTAGAAAAAAACACACACTCAACCACAACTCCAGAAAAAATAAAAAAATTGCTAAACGAATGGAATCCTTTTCTTTAATCTATTAAATAATTATTTTTTTATAATAAAAAAGGATTTAAAATCTTGTATGTTGATCTTCTAATATAAACCTTTCAAAAAATTATCCACCTCATCCATCAATCTTTCAGCTTCTTCTCTACTTCCATGAATCTCCTCCAATAGATCATCAGCATGTCCACTCCAAACATCATTTTCAGTAATGCTAATAATTTCATCATAACTTAAATCAGTAATTTCATTAAGATGTTTAAAAAAATCTTTTAAATTTTCTATATTTTCAAATCTAATATTGCAGCCAAATTCATTATCTTGAGAATAACAGTTATATAAATCAGGCTTAGGGTTATTAATAAGATTTGAAAAAAGTTGTTTAGAATCAAAATAAAAATGTAATGTTGGTGTTAAGTAAACTGGGAAAAAAGCTCCATCTTTCATCCAAGGTTTTTCATAATTAGCCATAAAATATTTTTTTTTAAATATATATAAATTCTGACTAATAATAACTCAAAAAAAAATTTAGAGGATTAGAACCCCTACCCTTTTATCTAGATCAGTTTAGTTGATGAGAATGAAAAATGAACCGCTTTTTGTACCGTTTTAATCTAAAGAATCTTTTACAGGATTTGGAGTTAAGAAATTAACAAGCAAAAATTAGTGCTAGCAAAAATAAGAAGGTTATGACCTCATTACTAAAAGGAATCTTATCAAAATTATTTTTTCCCATTAAATTTAATATTGAGTTAAATAAAAAGGCTAATTATTTTTTAGTTATTATCTACTTCAATGATTTTAAACTCATTACCAAACTTGAGCTCATCACCTGCTTTCAAGCCTATTAATTTTAATGCAAGTGGACTTTCAGCTGAAAGTTTTTGTGCACCATACTTAGTAACGCCAATTGAAAACCAATTTTCATCTCTACCTTTAGGCTTAAGAAGAACAGATGATCCAACTTTAATTTGATCACTTATTATCTCAATATCCTCTTCTACTTTAATGGAATCTGATGAGTCTTCTCCTCTCATTTCTTCATACTCATCAGAAGTAACAGTAGTACTAAATAAACCTACATCTTTGCCTATATGCTTATTAACTCCTGTATATTCCAAACTTGAATCCTCATATCGTTTGAAGTTCCAAACTGCTGCATTCATCTTGGCATCATTAAATACACCAAGAGAAACCAAAAGGTCAAAATCCTTAACATTAAGCCCTGTGTTAAGAAACAAGTAGCTCAGGAGTTAGCAGATGAGAATACATGCAGTATTCATAGGGCTTTTTAACAACTTGCATGCTAGGGCAGTGTTGTCCATTTATCTATTCAAAAACTAATAATACTCTAACTACTA
>JABJPM010000017.1 GCA_018663865.1 Candidatus Woesearchaeota archaeon
CGCTCCGCCGAATAATAATAAATTCTTTTTTTTCTTTTTCATAAACATACTCGACTTCGGCAATAAAATTTGTAACAACTAGGGGAGACCATTCAGAAGAATATTCGGGAACTTCAAAAAAACATTGTAAGTTAACTCCCACCGTATCAAAATCTTTAAGGCAATTGTGTGTTGTAATTCCAGTCCCTTCCAATTTATCCATTGAACAATCCCTATTAACAATATTGTAAAATGCATGCTCTGTTAAACTATAAATCTTATAACTCCCGTCATATTCTCCAGAAAATTGGAAATCACAGGTTCTACGATCTTCATCCAGTATTATTTCAGATGGAACTTTCAAAGTTAATTTTTTTACTTGTTTTATATTCCCCCTATCTTGTGAAGATAGTGAAACTTGAAAATGATATTTTTCATTCTCTTGATTATAACTTTGTCCACCGACAAATGGTTGAGATGAAGAAGACCCAATGGCCAAATTTACTGGCCCAGGAGTAGTAGTTGAAACCATTACATTCCCTGGCCTTAGATGTGAATCAGAGATCCCATAATAGTTAAATGGATTTTCACCAAGGTCGTATGAAATTCTCTCATATTCTCCCCTTTCCATTAAATAAACATCATAATTTGCAATAGAGTATCCTTCAAATGTCGCAGTAAATTTCATTTCTAAGGAATTCCTCAATTTAGGCAATGAAATACTGTCGGCATCTAAAAAACTACATCCTACTGTTTTTTGATATACTTGCCCATTCCCGAAATAATTAATTTCTTCTGGAGTAACCAATTTTTCACCATAATAATTTTCCAATTCGCAATCAACATCAATCAAGGAGTCCTCTTCAGATAAACTTGCAGCACGAATTACTCCAGTTCCCCGAATAGGTTCCCCTTGAAAATAATCAGAATTTTTATTCGTTTCGAATTTCACAATATCTACGCCGAGATCCTGATTATTTTCATTAGTTTCGACAACAGATCGATGAGTATTGAGTGTATTGGGATTTAGCAATTTATTCCATTGTGTTTTAAATCCGCCAAAAACTCCAGCAGTATCAATAGTTTCATCAAGATTATTAAATGCCTGATTGGAATAGATCTCTGCATTGCCACTGGAAATTTGAATATATCCAATATAGGCGAAAACCCCAATTCCCCCAATAATTAATAATACAAGTAATCCACGAAGAATTAATCCAAATATAACTCGGATATTTGGAACTTTCATTTTTTTAAATGGTAACTTGACTTTCTTTTTTGGAAAAGAGTCATTTTCATTCAATTCTTCTTTTTCAGAATCTTTTTCAGAATCTTTTTCATTCAATTCTTCTTTTTCAGAATCTTTTTCAGAATCTTTTTCAGAATCTTTTTCAGTTGTATTAGAATCTTCCGCCATTTTATTAAATTAAGTTTTTTTATTTATTAATCTTTTTATTTATAATCAATCCGGATTTCATCAATTTTTAAACCATTTTCAGGAATAATCTCAATATGATTATTTCCCTCATTGATAAAAGAAGTAATTTCCTTTTCAAAATAAATCCCATCCTCATTCAAATCGAACTCATAATCATTGATAATAATTTTTGCATGTTTATCTCCAGCCACCATTTTTAAAGATAAAATATATTTATTTGCAGAATCATAGATTGATTCTTTAACAGAAAATGAATAGGAAGGGTAAACTTCTTGAGTCAAATTATTAATAATTGAAACAGGGGACAATAAATAGCTGCCATCATCGATTACAAATAATAATTCATTTTCGCCTATGATCAAAGAAGTTTTATCTAAATTTAAAGATTTTTTAAAACTTTCACAAGCAATGGACTCGGAAGATATTAAATTATCATTCAAATATATTTTCAAAATACTGAATGATCCTGCTGAACTACAAAATACGGAATAATCCAATCTTGAATTTTCCAAATATTCTTTCTCAACTTCACTAATGAAAAAATTTCGAGATTCCTCATAATGTATTTTTTCATATATTTTTCTAATTCTTAAATCCTTCATCTCATATTTATTTTTATGCCAAAATTTTAATCCTGGAGAATTAACATATAATTTTAATTTATTTTTTTCTTTTAAATAGGATATTGGTAAAGATACAATAATTGATTTAGGCGCATCGACAGTTAATTGTTCAATCATATGCCCATTGAGTTCTACAAATAATTGTCCACTCGCACTAGAAACCCTAGTCAAAAAAGAAATTTCCCCCAAATTATCGATATTTTCTAAATTGAAACTTAAATCTTGATCTACATTTCCAAACCAACCACGGTCCGCAAATAGGGATCCAGCCAAATTTTCTTCTTCTGGTTCTACCCGAATATACAAATTTACTTGTTCTAGTTCATGTGCAATCTCACTTTTTAAATCAATTTCTCCCAACTCTTCATAGAACAAAACTCCTTCTAAACTAGAAATCTCACAAACATCGTCACAATCACCTTTATTTAATAATTGACATTTTTCACAGGGAGGCATAACAAGCATATATAATATTGTAAACATTGCAATAAGAAATACTAATCCGCCTATTGAACTGCCTTTGCCTCCTTTTTCCATAAACAAAATAACAGGAAGTAATTTAAAAGTTTTTCTATCCTTTCAACCATGACGAAAGTTCTGGAAATTCAGTTTTCATAGACTTTTTTACTCTTTCTTCGGATTTTAAATTTTCATCTAATCTATCGCATTTTACCTTAGATTTTAACAAAATATGATAAAATTCATGAATTAATAATGCTTTTACAAAATCCTCTTCATCAGATAATTGATTAAGAACATCAACACTCATGCAAACTTTATCTTTTTTATTTGAATGAACAACTAATGCTCCAACTAAAACGGGAAAACCCGATTTTATATCTTTTTTAATTATATTACTTTTCCCTGCCAAATCTAAAAAATCTTTAAATTCCATTAATTCGAAAGAGCAAGTAATTTTATGTTTCTTTGAAAATTCTTTAAATGATTCCTCAAATATCCTTTTCACATCATTTTCATCAAACATATGGGGACTTAACGAAAAAACTTTATAAATGTGCTTATTAGAAATTAAATATGTTTGATTTAATAATAATCGCCATTGTTTTGATTGCATTAATATTTGCAGCGATAACAGATATAAAAACAAAAGAAGTTCCAGATTGGTTAACATATAGTTTAATAACGATTGGACTAATAATTTTCATATTCAGATCAATACAAGAGAATTCATTCATGCCAATTTTGGAATCATTGAAAGGATTTGCAATATTTTTCGCAATAGGGTCGGCAATGTATTATTCTAAACAATGGGGCGGGGGAGATGCAAAACTTCTAATGGGGATGGGCGCAATATTAAATCAATATCCAGAAAAACTATTAAATATTTTTTCTCCAAACCTAAATATTTACTTCCCATTTATATTATTCATAAACATTTTATTTTTTGGAGCAATATATGGGTTAATAATAAGTATAGCTTTAATAATAAAAAACAAAAAAGAATTTTTGAAAAAATTTAAAATAATAAATCGGAATTCCAAAAAAATAAGGAATGCCCTGATAATTTTAACCGGAATTATGATAATTTCAAATATGATAATTTCAAATCCAAAACAATCAGAATATTTAATATATATTGTAGCAATATTTCCATTGGTCTTCTTTTATTTATTAATCTCAATGAGGACAATAGAACATATCTCTATGAGAAAAATAATTCCAGTCAATAAATTAGTAGAAGGTGATTGGATAAACGAAGAAATAAAAATAAATGGAAAAATAATTTATTCTCCTAAATCATTGGGAGTAAATAAAAAACAAATAGAATTGATAAAAAAACATAAAAAAACTGTCCAAGTAAGAGAGGGCATCGCATTTGTGCCCGCATTTTTAATTGGAACATTAATAAGTTTGATTTGGGGAAATTTAATATTTTTATCCTAATGCTCTTCGCACATCTGAAATTTCCGCAGAATTAACTTCTTCAAACTTATCAACTATTTCTGCAACAGGATCTGGTGAACCTTTCGTTTCATCCATAACAAAAATTATATTTAGAGAGTTCAAACCAAATGCAACAGGTTTGATTTCAGTTTTTGTTTCTCCATCTCCTGCAAATTTAGTAATTTCTTCTTTAACCTTTATTTCTAATTCTTCCAAATTGGTATCTGGAGAAGAAGGCATAACTTTTAACGTGACTACTGCAAAGCCCATTTTAATTAGGACCTTCGAACTCACATTCTGTACAAACATATTTTATACTATTGGTCCTACAGTCTTTACACCTTACAAATCGATATTTTCCACAGTTTGGACAATTAAATTCTACTGCGCCATTTGAATTGGCAATATCTACACTACAAGAACTACATTTTGTTATATTATCTTTAACCATTTTATAAAATTGAGAATTTAAGACATTTATAAACCTTTTTATCTTGAAGAAATAATTAAATTATCTAAAAAAATAAAAAAAAATAAAAATTTAAAATTAATCGTCCCTTATTCCTTCTTCCTTGACAAAAAACATAGCTTCGGCATCTGGTAAATTGGGAGCATCAACTAGTTTTGCAACTCTTGAACCCTTTTTTCCCCTCCTAAGATATATTCTAAAAGTTGAATTGTGGCCAACGATATTTCCCCCAATTGCCTCGGTTGGATCCCCAAAAAATGTATCTGGTTTTGCCATTACCTGATTAGTAACATATACTATCAAATTATGCTTTGATGCTAATCTCATCAGTGCATGCATGTGGTTATTCAATTTTTGTTGCCTTTCACTCAGGGTCCCCCTTCCAATAAACTCTGCCCTAAAATGTGAAGTTAATGAATCCACGATAACTAGCTTAATTGGTAAATTATCCTTAGTAATCATTTCATCAACTTTATCGACCAATATCATTTGATGGTCTGAATTAAATGCACGAGCAACTTTAATATTTTTCAAAGTTTCATGGGGGTCAAGTCCTGCTCCAGCGGCCAATTGTTTTATTCTTTCTGGCCTAAATGCTCCCTCCCCATCAATATAGACTGCCATCCCCTCTATGCCGCCTTTATCCTTGGGTAATTGCACATTCACTGCAAGTGCATTAGCAATCTGAGTTTTACTAGACCCATATTGACCATAACACTCAGAAATGCATCCAGCTTCAAATCCTCCATCTAGGATCTCATCAAATGCTTTACTTCCAGTGGTAACCTTGAAAACTTTTTTTCGTTTTTCTAATAACTCTAATCCACTTTCAAAACCCATGTCCATCTCAGATCTTGCAATTTGAATTATTTTTCTAGCTACACTCTCACTAATGCCTGCTGCATCTGCCAATTGACTATTGCTAGCAACAGAAATACTCAACAAAGTATCAAAACCAGCATCAGATAATTTTTCCGCAGTAGCTGGCCCAACTCCTGGAAGATCATTTACTGTGAACTCTTTCTTTTCTTCTTCATTTTCTTCTTCTTTTTCTTCTTCTTTTTCTTCTTCTTTTTCTTCTTCTTTTTCTTCTTCTTGAATATTTTCTTCGACCACTATTTCTTCAACCACCATTTCTTCATTACTCATCTTTCACCCCATCATCATCTAATAATAGATCTTCATTCGCTTTTTGTAAAACTAAAATTGCCTTAGAAATGTCACTTCTTCTCAAATTTATTGTAGAATCTCTCCAGATATTTTTATCATCTTTCCAAGATTTTCTTAAACTAACTGTTTTAAATTCGACTTTATTCCCATCTATATCTCGTTCATTAGCCCAGATAGAGCTAGAAATTGCACCAGATTTATACTGTTTTATTGGTTTATTCATTTATACGACCCCCTTGGTTATCCCATCTTATTTCAAATGGAAGCTATAATTAGTAAGTTAGAACTTCTTTATAAATTGTATTCTGGTTGTTGGCAAGCTGGCAAGCTTTAATAAAAAAAAGAAAAAAATTATTCTTCTTTAACATCTTTCGCTAATTCTTTAACTTTAGCTTCCAATTCTTCTTCAGTAAATACTTTTTTATCAACTAATACATCTATAACCGCATTTAATAAAAAATTGTTATGTTGAGATAGTTCATCAGTACTTATTTCTTCATTTAGTTTTTCTTCCATTTTAAGACATCACCTCCGCTTTCTCAATAATAACATCTTCTAAAGGTTTATCTCCAGAATCCGTTTGAACATTAGCAATTTTTTCAACAACATCGTATCCTTCAATGACTTTTCCAAAAACCGGATGCTTACCATCTAAAAAATTATTATTAACTAAATTAATGAAAAATTGACTTGACCCAGTATTTGGTCCAGCATTTGCCATAGAAATAGTCCCTTTATCATTTTTTAAAGATCCAAATTCATCCTGAATATTTGGTATATTCGAATCACCAAATCCGGTGCCAGTGGGGTCGCCGCCTTGGATCATAAATCCATCAATTATTCTATGAAATATAACTCCATCATAAGTTCCCGCTTCGACTAGATTGATAAAATTTCCAGTTGTGATTGGCATATCTGATGCCAATTCTATTTTGACAGTCCCCATATTAGTCTTTAATATTATAATTTTATTTTTTCCTTCTTCCATTTTGTACATCCCTACGCTAATCACCATGATTAAAATCAAGGCGATGATCCATTTTTTCATAATAAGAAGAAAAATCTCGCATATTTAAAGCTTATGCCAACATCAATAAAACACTAACTAAAAATAAAAAGAATAATATCAATTCAAAAATCCCTCCACTTCGAACAATCCCATTTAATTTTGGTTTTAGTGGCCAAAAAGGACGAATTCCTCGAGGCGTGAAAGAATCTAAAAATAAATGACTAGAATATCCTATGAAGACTGCCCCTGCATATGTGCTACCAAAAAATAACATAAATAGTATGTATGTAATGAATGCCCCTACAAAACTATGGATCATTCCCCTGTGCCCAAATAAAAAATTAAACATAAGTGCAAGTGGTTTAAACCAACTACCAATCTTACTTTTGTGAAAATCAATATCTGGCAAACTTGAACCAATCATTACCACTAAGATGAATAACCAAGGATTAGAGATTCCAAATACATTCAAAAAAACTAAACCTAATAAAATACTAAAAACTAAGTGGGTCCTAAACATCATATAAATTAATTTATTTTTGAGATTTATTAATGTTTCTTAATCATTTCGACAGGATCCATTTCTTTAATAGATGAAACCATAAATTCCAACCTATCCATCATCGCATTCTTATTTACTCTTCCAGTAATTATCAACTGTTTACCGAGCACTAATTTTTTTAAATCTTCGAAATCTTCAGTATTAGAATCCGCTATATCGGTGGAGCTCTTCCCAAATAATTGTTCGGCTTGATTAGAAAAACAAACTATTCTAATATTGCTAGTCCCATCATCAAAAAACATATTCACTATGGGGGATTTTTTTGCATCCACAGTCCCATGCCCATTGCACTTAAATCCCTCTCCTTCTGGGGAAACCTTCTTATTACATTCTGGGCAAGCCATATAATGCCGTGGTTCGAATAATTGAACAATTGTGCCATGTAATTCAACAAACATGCCCTCTTTTAATTCCGAAATATCTTTTTTCTCAGCACTAGATCGTTCTGGGGCAACAGTATTTTGTACTTCTCCTATTTTTTCCCCATCTGGATTTATTTCAACTAAAGATTTCCCGCCAAGATGCAATTCATTTCTACCATTATTTATTTTTGAATAGGCATTTCTTACTTTTAAGATTGAACCTTCTTCGATAGATCCATCCTCTATTTTAGAAATGATGCCTTCATCCCATGCGACTAACCTGATTGTTCCAGTTTCGTCACCAATAATCATATTTACTACTTTTCCTTCTTTCCCATTACGATTGAAAGTTACGACTCCAAAAATTTGGACAACTTTTCCCAGCGCATTAACTGATCCAACACCTTTTGGCAATTCATTAATTTTAAAATTCTTATCACTTACATTCTCCATCACTCTAACACCATATTGATTAGCGACAATTTGAGCGGCCCCTTCTTTGCTTATTAAATCAGAAAGTTGTTTTATCTTTGATTCAATTTTTTCTTCAACTTCTTCTTTAGAAACCTTTTTTTCAGTAACAATTTTCTCTACAATATCGTCATAAGTTAATCCATACATAAATATGAAATCCCAATTTCAATTATAAAGATTTGTATTTTTAATTAATATGGTTCAAAGTAAAATAAAAAATTAACATGCCCCATAATCATAGGTTTCCAAGTAATCCATGCCTTCTCTTTCATCCATGTTTTCCAATTGTAATCCTATCTCTCGATGATCCGCATGATATAGCCAATTTCCGCCAGAACCTGCTTCAGCCCATCCATTCCAAATATCAAAGAGTATATGGGAATTTCTTCTCCAAAAATCAAAACTTAAATCATAACGATATTTAACTGCAGTAGATCCTTCAAAATCGATCTTATAACAAGAAGGATTTTCCGGTAAATCTTGACAACTTCGACTAGTCTGGAACGACATTTCGCCATCACACCAGCTATCCACATTCATCTCTTCATCCCCGCATAAACATGGGAATGGCCCAGTATTAATCTCACCACAGTTTGAATAATCACAAACAGGAATAATTGGTTCTTCAACTAGATCCATAGAATTTTCAACAATTGGCGATTCAGAATCAACAACAGAACCATCTAATAAAAAACCAACAGTTACGTCCAAAGCAATTCCCTCTTTTTCCCCGAACGTATCTGTTATAAATCCGGAAGGTATCTTAACTTTAAATAGATTATTGTTCTCCTCCCAATAGAAATCAGATTCTTCTTCCCAGCAAGTTTTATCGCCGGCACATAAATCAACAACGTATTTTAAATTTTCAATAGAATCTGCTAATAAACTGAAATCATATCCGAATTCAAATTCAAATTCATCTTTTCCAAGTATATTAATATTATAATTGGTTTTTGATAATGAATATTCTTTTGTATTAATTAAATTAACCAATGTGGATCCCGAACTAAATCTGAATCCAGTATCATATGTTCCCTTTAAATTATCACTTAAATAAATTGCAAATTTCTCTTTTATTTCGTCCAGGGAAGGATATAATGAAGTATCGCTCCAATCAGAATTCAAATCATTTTCAATAAAATTATTAATGAAATAATTTATTGATTGTTTCAAATCATATTTATCATAAATTACATTTTTTTTATGTTCATTTTCAAGAGCTAACAAATCTTGAACAACTACTCCCACGTCGCCTTTTTGATTTTCAACAGCTTCACTAGAATAATATAGTGCTGCCCCAAAAGAAATCAGAGTAAAAACTAAAACTACTGTTGGCAAAATTCCTTTTTTTCCTAGAAACATTTACCTTCCTCCCCAAGAGTCAATCTTTCATCAAATTTTGAAAAATCGATGCAAATATAAATCTCCTGATTTTCAAAATTTGGATAATCAACGCAAGTAGATCTATGTCCAGTAAAACTAGAATCCCCTATAAAAAATTGACCATTATAATCAACAACGTAGCACGCACCATAAATGGGATAAAATATATTTTTTGTTTCTTTGATTAAAAGATCTTTATTTCCAGTTAGTAACCAATCATTAACCAAATCTCCAATTATTTTATCATCTTCGACAAAAGAATTCAAATAAGATTCTAATACGAATATATTTTCATAAGAATAGATTGCATCATCTACTCCAATTTCACTTTCGACATTATCCCCTCCAAATCCAATAAAAATTACCAGCAATATGGCCAATAATACTGCAATAAGAATAAAACTGAATGCATCACTAAGTGTTGTTTCGCCACGTTTATACATTTGTAATCACCTTAAAATCCATAAACCCATTTTTCAAATCCCCATTCTCTGAAATTATGACCAATTTTCGAGTATCATAGCAATCGTATTTAGCAGTCTTTAAGCCACAAACAATTTTTTGTGCAACCATCTCCTTATTTAATTCAACAATTCTAATTTCGCTCCCATTAAGATGGTATAAATTCATCTGTACCCCATTAAAAGTATTGAAACAACTCTTTAATCGCCCCTCATTAAAATTATTTAAATTTAAAATTCCATTTTCTAAACCAATACAAGTTTCAGAATCCAATAATCGATAAACTATGGAGTGTTGCTCCAAATTAGACGTTTCAACATCTATCTTCACTCCGTGAGTAAAAACTAAAATGATAAATACTACTACAAAAATTATCACAAATGCATAAAAAATCATTTTCAATTGCTCTTTCTCATAAACTTGTCCTTTTTTTCCAATATCCATTATTCTTCAACTCCTATCGCAGAAAAACCATATCGGTCTTTTACTAAAAAAATAGAATTATATTTTTTTACATCGAGCGAATAAATCGGCGAGTTCGAATCTTTTGAACAATAATATTTTGATCCTGCTGTGCCACCGATACTGACAATATATTTACATTCATCTTTGAATCCAACATAATAATCCGCATCATTTAAAAAATATTCAATTGCATAATCCCCACTATCAAATCCAATCAATAAATCTGTAGCGAGTCCAAAATCATTAACAATTAATTTTTCATTAAATGCGTCACCATTGGAAGATTTTTCCATAACATACAGCATTGGGAGAAAAACAACTATAACAATAATAACATACGTGGACCAAAAATATATTCTTTCCTCAGCCATATAATAATTCTTTTGAAATAGGCATTTATATTACTTTTCCTACACTTCATTCAGTATCAAAGTATTATTGATAATTTCAATACTTAAATCTACATATTCTCCTTGAGTTACAGTCACGATTTTGGAAGAATGAATAGTATTAATTTCATCAAATTCAAAAGTTGTTATTAATTCTGGGTTTTTGCAAGATTCTGGAGAATTATGCTCATCACATATCACTAAACAAGATTTACCAAAACAGGCTGCAGGCCTTTCAAAAATACCTGATTTTTGGTTCTGCCCCATATCAAATGCAACCAAATAATGGCCATTACTCATGTAGAATAAAAAAGTAGAACTTTCACCATGTTGCATATTGTCTATAGTAGTCGACATAGCTGAAAGTGATTTTTCAGTTAATTGGGAAACATCAGGAAATAAAAATTCAAAAATTGAACTTCCGACATTAAATAAAAATAATAAAATAATTACTCCAAGTATTAACCCTACAACAGATTTTATACTCATATTTAATTGTGCCTTGCTCATTATGAAAATCCCGCCGTCAAATTTTTTGGAGTGCTATCTCTTGCAATACCCAAAAAATCGCCAACACTATCAAAAATTATACTAGATTGTCCACTAAATATCATGAGAATTATTAATACTACAATAAGGATTATTAATAATTTTACTATATGTTCAATGGACATGCCTTGTCCACGGTTGTTATTCAAAAAAGAATAAAAAAAATTAAAATTCATTGTTTAACAAGATATTGATGAACACGAGACCTTTCCATTAGATACTAATTCAGCACATGTCATCTCTACAACATCCTCTCCGCCGCCAGAAATTTCAAAAACATTTGTACAGAATTGATTTCTTAAAGATTCATCGCCAACAGTATCGTACCTAGTACATAATCCATCACATTTCAAAATTGCTGCTTGAGCATCAATTGCTTGAGATTCCCAAATTTCATTCCACCAATCCATGAAATTTCCTGAGCCACCAGCTAATGCAACCACTAAAATAACTAAAACAAAAATTGCTAAGATCGTAATTATAATAGTATTGATAGAAAGTGTTTGACCTTTTTTATTATTCATTATATTATCACCTCTAACCAATTATTATTGGATTATTTATTTAAATCTTTTGGTTAATCACAAATATTATTTGGGCCCTTTATAGAAAGAATTCCCTCACTAACAATGCAAATAGAATCAGAATTGGGTTTATAAAAAACATAATCTAAATTTACATTTTTCAATCCTTTATCAGAAGAAATTTTAACATTACTAGAAAAAAACAGAGTAATTCTGTCATCCTTAATATTTCCCGGAAATTCTAAGAAAACCCCATTTTTATCAAAGCAAGGAGTTACATCTCCAATCCATTTTTCTAAAAATTTTCCACCTTGATTATTAATAAAATTAAGGGACATATCTCCCGCATCATCATAAAAATTCAAACTATAATCATTGGGAAATGAAAATCCCTCAACTTCACAAAAACAACTTTTCTTTGAACTATCCCTGCAATCATATAAACTAGAAATCAATACATCTTCAACAAATTCCACTGAATCATCTTGGGTAGATTGTTCTTCCGCAGTTAAACTAACTTGAAATCCCAACATTTCCCGAATTTCGGAATATGCAGGCCCGGCCCATGCAAGGACCACTACAATCAAAATCAAAATCAGAATCGGTTTTACTATAGAATTTAAAACCATATCTCCGTTTTTATTCATCCTCCGAACCTCACGACAGTTTTTAACTGTTTCAAAATATCTGAAACCCTATCATTTTGGTCCCCGATGATTAATAAAATTAAAATTAATAAAATAATTAATAAAATCCAAACTCCCATTTTATCCCAAACAATTTCGGCTTTTTTACCGATTTTCATTGCACCACTCCTTTATAGAATCTCCCGAACCAATATTTAATCCAGCAATGTAATCCTCCTTCACTGTAGACATCATAAGAATAGAACTTCCCACTCCTATAGCCCCTCGAGCACATAATGATGCAACAAGAGATGTAGCAATTCCTCCCGACCCATATATGGCCGCGCCGCATACCACAATACTTCCCACTCCAACCCCCAATTCAGTCCAAAATGCCGCATTATATCTTCTATCCTTATCAATTAAAAATCCGACATATAGGGGTTCATCAGTACTAAAAACAGAAAAAGAATTTTGTAAATTATCTCCAATTTGGTTTGGCAAACCACCCCCATAAAAATACTCATAAAAAGTTATTTCTTCAGAAGATAGAGGAAGATTTTCAGTTTTTAAAAAATCATTAAACTCGCCCATTGACAATTCAGAATATTTATCTTTGACATCCTCATCAAAATCAATTCTGGAACAAACAAAACACCACTCGTCGCTACCCATGAAATCATTGTTATCCAAAAAATCTCGTTTTCCCTCTCCAAATTGATACCAACAATCATACATTTCATTAGTAATTTCCCCATAAATTTCATTCTTATCAGTAGATTTTATTTCAATCAAATTAGTTTCGCATACAACATTATCTATTAATGTATTTCCAAGTATTTTGCTTCGTTCTTTCAACAACACACTATCTCTGCATGCTTCTCGATTCACACTATCCTCTCCGATCTGTAAAATAGTAGTTGTAGCAAAAAATAATATTCCTGCAACAATTATAACTGGAATAGCCACAACAATAACCCTCATCATTTCTCCTTTTTTATCAAGATACAATTGAATCCACCTTCCCAGTAACAAACATATAGAATAAAAAGATAGATACCATTATTAAAACTAAAATGAAAATTTCCTTAAGATATTCATCCAAAACCCCTTTTTTATTCATACTTTTCATTTTAATTTATTACTTTATAAATTTACCCGCCAACAGCCCCAAGGGTAGTCGCAGCAATCCTTCCGAAAATTAATACTGAAATTAAAGTAACAACTAAATAAATCATTGTCCCTTTAATGAGATTCTTTCCAACACTATTCTGTTCACTTAATTTATCTACCCCAAATTCTATGCTATTAGCCAAAACAGTCAAAATATAAATTATCTGAACAACATAAATTCCAACAACAACTTGAAACCAGTATCCTGGAATTGCATCCGCTTTATTGAATAATTCAGAAAACGTAGATAAGTCCATTCCACCACCTGCAGACAATGCAGAATTATCTTGCAATCCTGATAATCTATCACTTAATTTTGAAATTACTCCTACAATCATGCTAGATATTCCTACAACAATTCCAGAAATTACCGGCGCCATAAAATTAATTTGACTCTTCATACTGGATATTATTTCAGACAATAAATCTTTCAATCGTTCATTAACACTATGGACATTGCTAACATAATTAGATATGCTCGTTAAAGATTGTGCAACAACAGTTGGGCCCTTCCTAGAACTCTCAATTAATACTTCCATAGAACTCTCTACAAGAGGACTAGGATAATTTAATAACGCACCATTGTCTGGATTGAAAATCGCTTCCCTTAAGTCCATGCCAGCCTTTGTAAGATTTAAATGGATCTTTTCAAAGAATTTTCCAGCAGGGGTGCCACTCATGGTTTTGGCAACATCTTGAAAAGCTAACTCTGAAGGAATACCATCTCCAATCCTTGTGCCAAGTTGGAATAATGCAGTAGAAAACTCCTTTTCTAATTTTTTAGTTTCATTTCGAATAAACATTGCTTTTTTAGTTTTGGATTTATAATATAGCCCAATACTCAACGCAATTCCTAGTGGAATAAACATTCCAAGAATGAGTGCCCCTAAACCAAATGGACCAATACATCCTTTTTCATTACAATCAAAATCCAAAAATGATTCTCCGACACCATCTGAATTTTTCCAGAATTCAAAATCATAAGCAGGATTTATTGCATTAACTATAAATGGTGAGATCCCTATTAAAAACAACAAAACAAACAACATAACTGAAAAAGTGAATGCTCCTTTTTTTCTAGATAAATCTACATTCATTTCACCATAACTTCCAGGGCGCTTGGACAATATATTAACTCCAGAATTATATACAATTATTGGCAAAAGAACATTATAAACTGCAAATAAATAATACCACTTAACCCCTGGTATAAATGCCCCAATTAATGGGAAGATGACCAAACCTAAGATTGGCAATATTACCCCTAGCATATGTAGCATAGTTATAGGATTTTTTAAATCCTGAGCATAATGCAACATTCTTTCATAAGTTCCATCCAAAATAACTTTCAAAGATTTATCAAGCAATTCCAATCTTCGGTCTTCACTTGGTTCATACAAACTACTTTCAACTAAATGAAAAGAATTAACAAACTCTAGATTATATTCTCTCCACTTTCCAAGATAATTTTCCAAAGAATCTTTCAGAGTTGAATACTTTCCAGTCTCAATATCCCAAAATACTTTTTTCAAATCTAACGAAAGAGGATCAGAAATATGGTCTGCCGCAAATTTGATCGCGTTTTCCAGATTTGAAGTATGCCTCATATAAATAACAATATATAACAAACATAAAACCATCTGATTGCCTGCTGCCAATCTCCACTTATCTGCCAATCGAAGTGGATATCTAGTAATTGGACCAATTATTACAACAGAAATTAAAATAAATACCATTGATAATAATAAAAGACCCATCTGGCCTGTTGCAAAATAAGATACTGCTCCAACAATTAAACTAAGAATTACTAATATGGATGCAAAAACCATTGCAAAACTAGCTGCACCCACTGGAGTCATATTTAAATGTGCAATGGCAATGCTTTCCTCAATTTTTTTAATATCCTTTTCAGAAGGATTTACTTTAATTATATCTTCAGAAAAATTACAAAATTTTTCATAAGTAGTATTTGTTTTTCCGAGTGCTTCTTTTCTAAAAGCCAAATATTGTTTAGAAAATTTTGGATCAGGAGAATAACTTCCAACACCTTCCAAATTAACATTTTTATCTAATTTGGTTTTATATTTATCCAATACTTCATCAATTTCTTTATTTGAAATCGGCATTATTCACCTCTGTTTCCAACCATTCTTTCCACCTAAATAAGATTCTTTTGGTATTAAGTTCACCGTATTTTGTTAAAACAGAATCGGAAATTTTATGAAACTGATCATTGGCCGCAATAACAAATGGAGCCTCCAAAATAGACGCTCTTTTTGTTTTATGATAACTCTTTAATAATTCCTCTTTTATAGTTTTCCTAAGTATGATGTTTTCCCATACTGCATCCCAATCTCCTGCCCACTCTTTAACATTACCTGCAATTTGTTTTATGATTTCAGAATCCCCATTTAGTAAACTATCCGTGGGTTCCAATTCATCTGTTTCGGGATTATAAAGCATAAGATCTACAAATCCCCCTTCTTTTTGAGGATCATCATCCCATTCTTTTCTTACTTCAGTAATACTCAAAACTCTCCTCAATTTTTTTAAACCATCTGGAGATTTGATGGGGTTAGAAACCACAATTATATCTGTTGCTTTAAAACTTGTTCGTGGAACTCCCAAATCATTTACAACCCTGTCAAAGATAGAATACGGGCTACCACCATGAATCGTTCCTGCAACAACATTCGCCAATGCGCCAACCCTCATGGCCTCATAAAGTGCTAATGCCTCTTTACTTCTTACTTCACCAACAATTAAACTACTATCTCCCAATCTTAAACTTGTTCTAATTCCTTCTTCCGCAGATAATTCCGTTCCGCCTTCCATTAATGCGGAACGCACTTTCAGAGGCTGTATATTATATCCTAATTTTCTTAATGAACCTACTGGCAACTCCAAAGTATCTTCCACAGTAATTACTCTTGCCTTTCGCATAATCTCCACCATTGCAGCCCCCAATAATGAAGTTTTACCGCTACTCCGGGTTCCAGCGAATAACATTGTTCTTCCACCATCTATAAAAAAACTAAGTAATGCGGCCCCCATTGAATTTATCATTTTTTTGTCCATAAATAATGGGAATGTCCATGGATTGTCCCTATGCCTCCTAAAAGCATATCCTAATCCAACCGGATTCAGGGGGGAAGTAATTATTGCCACTCTCGCCCGTGCGCCCGGAATAATTAATTCAGTATCTAAAACTGGATTTGCCTCATCGAGTGGCCTTCCGGAAATTAATCTAAATTTTGTAGCCCATCCCTCTCCATCCCTTTTACTAGGAATGATATTTGTCGAACAATCACCATAATCTTGATGAACTATATAGATTGGGCTTTCACCAATCGGACCATTAACTACAATATCCTGTATTTTTTCATCTGCCAAGATTATTTCCAGCAACCCAAATCCAACAGTATATCTTACCAAAATTTTAGCTAATTTTTCAACTGTAGAATATTCAAGATCAATTCCTTTTCTTTGTGCCAACTCCCCAATAAGGTCCCTCCCAATATTAAAAAAGGTCTCCCTCGTCCTTTCAGGATTGGTAAATTCTTCAGCAACAGGTTCGTGTTCAGCTAAAACCGTTCGAGCAAGATCCAATAATTCTAGATAATCTTCACTCAAATTGAACTCGGGTGGCGTCAAATGATACCTTGGTTTAATATCATCATCCAAATCAAAAATCATAACTGATGCATCATCATTCAAAAGATAGCTATCTATTTCTCCTGCATTCATCGGCGGTTCAGCCATCATCCGTGTGTGCATAAAATTTGGCGAAATTAGAGGTTTGAAATAATTTGAGTAAATTTTTCTATCCCCTATAACAAATCCATCTAATTCATCTTTTGTAAGAGAAATTAATTTTGTTTTTTCAATTAAATCAAACATTTCTTGTAATGTTTTCAAATAAGTATCTTCTTGGGTTTTTTCAAAATCAGATTCGATTTTGGTTAATTTAATCTTTTGTTCTCGAATCAATCTTTTTAATTCAACATATGCACCAATAGGATCGGACCTAATTAAATTCGTAACAATATATTGTAGTTCCCCAAACCTATTAGAAACAGAATTTGAATATCCCGGATCCATCCCTGTAGAGTATAAACTAATAACTTTTTTTTGTTTTGTTAAATAAACATAAATATTTGCAATTTCCCTCAACATTTTAGTTTGTTCTACATCATATAAATAATTCTTGTCTGCAGAAAGAACTAATCTAGAAATATTTGGACTTTCAACAATCCTATCAATTATAGATGCCATACATAATTTATTATTTTCAATTGAAGGCGGATACGACAATCCAATGAAATTCACTTTCATAATATGGTCATCGCCCTCTTGTACGATTTCATATTCCCCGGGTTTCAATTTTTTTCTAGAAATTGACATATCACCACTCCCCTTTGACAACATAACTTTTAATATACATCTATGTAAATAAATACATAGTATTATTAAATACTTTTCGATTTAAAATGACACAACCAATCCCTGTACAACCAAATTATGTAAATCCGAATGAATTGAATACGAGAATCAGAATTTTAGAAGGGAAATATAATTTAACAAGAGAGCGAATGTTATTAATAAATCAGAATATGGTTGACCATTATAAAACATTAAACGATGAAATACGAATAATAAAAAAAGATTTAAAAGAAATAAAGGAGACCATGGAGACAATAAAAGATACAAATAGAAACATGATTAAAGAAATGTCTTTTTTTGCCAGAAAAGAACAACTAAAAGTTTTAGAAAAATATATTAACATGTGGAATCCATTGAACTTTGTAACAAAAGAAGAAGTATTAGAATTAATAAATAAAAAAGGTGATAAACATGATTCCAGAAAGAAAAAATGATGCTACAAAAAGGGTCCTTGATTTACAAAAAAATGGTATGCAAGGAAAAGACATTGAGAATACTATGCAACAAGAAAAATTTAATTCTGGCGATATTTCAGCAGGAATAGATCAGGCGGCAGTAAAAAATGAAATTGCCCCGGTAAGAGAACCCTTAAATTTAGATAGTGTTCCCTCTCCCCAGAATGCTCCTTTAGAGACTGCACAACCTCCTGCAATTCCACAACAAACTGCGCCAGGAATACCTAGCACCACGTCTTTTGCACCAGAACCAGTAGGAAGGGCAAATTATGAAGCAATCGAGGAAATCGCAGAATCGGTAATTTCGGAAAAATGGGAAGAAATGATTTCTAACATTGGAGATTTAAGATTATGGAAAGAAAAAGTAGAGACTGATCTTTCTGGAGTAAAACAAGAAATTTTAAGAATTGAATCAAGATTCGAAAATTTACAAAAAGCAGTTTTGGGTAAAGTTGGAGAGTATAGTGAAGGCGTTACAAATCTAACTACTGAAATGAAGGCAATGGAAAAAGTTTTTGAAAAGATTTTAGAACCATTGACTAGAAATGTGAAAGAACTTGATGAGATCACTAAAAAAATGAAAAAATAATTTTTTTTTATTCTCTTAATTTATTTATTAAAATTGTAGCCAATAAAAATATAAATACTACTCCAAAAACTTTTGGATGAAAAATAGTTCTTAATGTTTCCCAGCCAGGATCTGCCCCTGCAGAATATGGATTAAAAACAGGCCCAAATGTAGATGAAATTACAATCATTAAAACTATTACTGAAACATAAAGCAAAATACTTTTTCCAATTGGCATTTCCGTTATTTCTCCAACATTGCCAGTAGAGATCATTAGTGTCATCATAACAACTGCAACGGTTATCAAAACATACCAAACACTCAATGTACCAACAAAACTCGCAGCATTCTCAGATATTAAAGTTAATAGTGCCACAATTAATGCAGCAATAAAATCTAATTTTTGCACCCCTCCAAGAATTTTACTCTTTTGTAAAAGGGCATAAATAATAACAAAAATTAAAATAAAAACTAAAACCGGAGCAAGATATTGTATTAACCCTGCATCCCATAATGTGGCCATTTATTAATCCCCTGAATCCCTTCGCGTTCTTGCTTTTTTAGCATCATCCTTGCTAGCATAAGCAACTAACCAGATGAATCCCGCAAAAACCCCTACAACCAATAAAGTGGATAAATAAGATTCCAGATAATAAAACCAATGTGGAGTTGAAAGTCCGTATGTTCCAGAAGATAAAGACCAAAATAATGCGATAAGAGTGATAATTATTCCCAAAATAGCCCCTCCACCGGATCCAAAATCACTATCGCCTCCAAACATTGAAACAACTAACATCATCATTATACCAAGCACAATGAAAAATGCCATCCGGGATAAATATGCATTCATCCACATGATAATTGCAGGTTCGGACAATATTAAAAATCCAATTATTAAAGAAACTACTACATTAATATTTGTTTTCGCAGCAGGATTATCTCCATCCCCTACTTTTCCAAAGATCTTAGTTTTTTCAAGTATTGCAAAAACAACTACAAAAACTAACATGAAGGGTAAAACATACTCATAAAAACCCATGCTCTCTAACTCATAAAATAGTGATCTCATATCAATCATTAATCATCATCTCCCTTTGGTTGTTTAGTAATAAACACTATCAATCCGATTATTACTCCAACAACAGCGACTCCAATGAAAATTTCTTGCATCGCCCCTCCGCTAACCGAACTAAATAATTTTGATAATAATGAAACTCCGGGCGAGACCATATATGCACCCATAAAAATTAAAGCTAAAGCAATAAACATTACAAATGAAAAAAATATGTACCATTTAGATTCATTTTCTTTAAAATCGAATTCTTCTGTTTTCCAAAAAATACCCAACATCAATAAAAAGGACATTGCAATAACAATCATTAATGCTATATTTGGTAATGCTGAAGTGATTATATTTACTGCCTTATTTGCAGAAACAAATAATAATGCAACAACTAATGCTACAATAGAATTTAAATTTTTCTTTGGTTCACCAGAACTTTCTTTACCTAAAATTAAAGTCTTCTCTAATATTGCAAAAATAATTGCAAAAATAAGTAAAAATGGCAAGACAACATCAAATAGTCCAAAGTCCTGCAAAAATTCTATTGATCCTCTTAAAACTGATGTCATTGAACAAAAAATGAAGATGGGAGTATTTAAAAGTTATGTTTTTACTCCTCTTCTGGCATCGGCGCCTCATCATTATATGTTGGTACTGCGGCCTTACTAATAATCATTATATCTCCGATCGACTTAACAAGTTGCTGGGGTACAATAACTCCTTTTGCTCCGCCCAAGATTTTATTCAAATAAGAACGTTTTGTTGCCCTAACTCTCCATCCGAAAACTTTATTAGATGCCAAAATTGACTCTTCAACATCTCCGAAATAATCACCAGAATCGGTATAAACTTCCATACTATAAATATCGCTTATTTTTTTAGTCTTTAACATTATAATCCTCCTTTTTACAAAATTAAGAAGTCTTTTAAACTTTATATACTTTTCTTTTCTAAAATGCAATATAATAATTTATCTATAATCGGCACATCACATATTTCAAAACATAGTGTTGAAGAAGTAAAAGATCATATCTTAACCAAAAATCCAGATATAATTGCAATAGAGTTAGATAGGTCGAGAGCACACGCATTACTTAGTAAAAAAAAGAAAATTAAATTAAAAGATATAAAAAAAATAGGCGTAACAGGGATAATATTCGGTTTGATTGCAGGATATATCGAAAAAAAATTAGGCAAATTAGTAAAAACAAAACCTGGATCTGAAATGTTGATTGCAATAAAATTAGCAAAAAAAGAAAATATCCCTATTTTATTAATGGATCAAGACATAAGGATTACTCTAAAAAAAATATCAAAAGGAATGCCCTTAAAAGAAAAACTAAAATTTTTAAAAGACCTCATATTTTCAAAAACTAATCAGAAAGAATTAGAAAAAATAGATATATCTAAAGTGCCAACAGATAAAATAATTGAAGAAATGACTAAAGAATTCAAAAAAAGATATCCAACACTTTACAAAATATTAATTACTGAACGAAATGAAATAATGGCAAAAAACTTAAATAATCTAATAATAAATAATAAAGATAAAAAAATACTTGCAATTATGGGTGCAGGGCATAAAAAAGAAATAGAAAAAATATTAAAAAATGGAAATATATAATAAAAAAGAAATATTGAACCTATTTTTAGGGGCGATTATTCTTGGATTTATATTTTCTGCCAGAGGGTGGGGCCATTCAACATTTAATTTTGGAATTGGATTTTCAAATTTGATTCGGATGTCGATTTTATCATTCATAGTATTGTTAACCTACCAAACTTCCCATAAATTAATTGCAAAAAAATATCATGCACATTCCACATTTAGATTATGGTCGATGAGGAGATGGGGGTTTACAAAAAATGCTAAATTTAAGAGGCCATTCCTAGCAGGGATCATAATTCCCTTATTTTTTTCATTAATATCAAATGGATTTCTAAATTTTGCGGCAATTGGAAGTTCCGAAATAACTACAATTAATAAAAAAAGAATTGGCAAAAAATATAAGCACATCTCAGAACAAGAATTGGCAAAAATACATTTAGTTGGACCACTAACAATATTATTGTTATCTTTGATTTTAATACAATTTCCGAGCTTTGAAGAAATTGTAAAAATCTCCTACACACTTGCAATATTTTCAATGTTGCCAATTTCTGGCTTGGATGGCGGGAAAATATTTTTTAGTTCACTGCCATTATACATTTTTGGATTTGGATTCATTTGTTTGGCTACAATTTTAATTCAATTTTTAGCGCCAGTATGGACCTTGATAATCTCAATAATAACTGCAATAATCCTTTTATCGATATTCTTAGAAAGTAATTTTTAATGCTTGCCAAACACTAGAAAACAATTTATAAATAAATGATTATATGCAAAAAGATGCACAATATAAAAAATTTCAAACCTAGGCGATATCAAGAAACAATTCTAAATACGTGTACAAATAAAAATACATTGGTTGTATTGCCCACAGGACTAGGAAAAACAAAAATAGCTATATTAACAGCAATTACAAGATTAAATCAATATCCCGATTCAAAAATATTATTTTTAACGCCAACAAAACCTTTGGCAAATCAAATATATGAAGAATTCAAAGAGTCTACGAATGTCTCAGAAATATCCCTGTTTACGGGGGCAGTCCCTCCAAAAAAAAGAAAAGAATTGTATGAAACTGCAAAAATAATTATAAGTACTCCCCAGGGGATTGAAAATGACATAATAAATAATTCAATAGATATAAAAAAAATATCTCTACTTGCGATAGATGAAGCTCACCGCGCAGTAAAGGATTACTCATATACCTGGATTGCAAAACAGTACAGGAATAATGCAAATTCAGAACGAATAATTGGATTGACTGCTTCTCCTGGATCCGAATTAGAAACAATAAATGAGGTTTGTGAAAATTTATTTAGTGAAGAGATAGAATTAAGGACTGAATCGGATGAAGATGTTAAACCCTATATCCACAAAACAAAAGTTGAAAATATAAAGGTAGAATTACCAGAAGATTTTAAAAAAATAAAAAAATATTTGGAGGATTCTTTTAATTCTAAAAAAATTAAATTGAAAAATAAAGGGTATGCATTAACCCAGAATACTAAAAAAGAAATACTTAACCTACAATTTTTATTGCAGAAACAAATTACAAAGGGAGAAAAGGATTATGAAATTTTCCAATCGATATCGTTAGTTGCCGAATTACTAAAGATAAATCATGCAATTGAAATGTTAGAAACTCAAGGTTTAGAAAGTTTAAACAATTATTTATCCCCTTTATTCGAAAAGGCATCAATGCAAAAATCGAAAGCAGTAAAAAATATGATTATGGATCCAAATATGGTAGCAGCATACCAAAAAACTAAATTATCAATAGATATGAAAATAAAACATCCAAAAAAAATTAAATTGTTAGAAATTATAAAAAAAGAAATTTCTGAAAATCCCTCCATAAGGATAATAATATTTAATCAATATAGGGATTCTGCAAAATCGATAGAAAATGAATTAAACGAAATAGAAGATATAAATGCAAAATTATTTGTAGGGCAAACAAAAAAGAATGGGACAGGGTTAACTCAAAAAAAACAAATAGAGATAATAAATGATTTTGAAAAAAATAAATATAATTGCCTAGTATCCACTTCAATTGGCGAAGAAGGATTGGATATTCCAAAAGTAGACTTGGTCATATTCTATGAACCAATACCTTCTGCAATACGATCAATCCAAAGGAGAGGTAGAACTGCAAGGCATGCTTCAGGAAAATTAATAGTTTTAATAACAAAAAACACAAGAGATGAGGCATATCACTGGACCGCATACCATAAAGAAAAGCGGATGCACAAGGTATTGCAAGATATTAAAAACAAAAGAATAGAGGTGAAACAACCGACCTTGGACAAATTTATACATGAAAAAGAAGATTTGATTATTTTTGCAGATAGTAGGGAGGGCGGATCAAGAGTTATTAAAAAAATAAAAGAGATGGGAGTGAATATTCAATTGAAAACGATGACTACTGCAGATTTTGTAGTTTCTTCAAGGGTTGCGATAGAACGGAAAACAACCAGGGATTTTGTAGATTCAATAATAGATAAAAGATTACTTAGCCAATTGAAAGATTTGAAACAATATTATGAAAGGCCACTAATAATAATCGAGGGTGAAGAAGATATCTACTCAGTAAGAAAAATTCACCCAAATGCCATAAGGGGCATGTTATCTACAATTGCAATATCATACGGCATACCGATATTACACACAAAATCTCCGGGAGAAACGGCTGAGTTAATAAAATCAATTGCAAAAAAAGAACAAAATTATGTAAAAAAAGATTTTGGTATAAGGGTAGACAAAAAACCATTAACAACAAAAGAACAACAAGAATTTATAATCGAATCATTGCCGGGAATAGGGCCATCATTAGCAAAATCACTATTAAATAAATTTGGTTCGGTTGAAAAAATAATAAATGCTGATCAAAAAAATCTGATAAATATAGATCAATTGGGTGAAAAAAAAGCAGAAGAGATTATTAAAATTATAAAAGAAGAATATTAAAATATTTCTGGAATATTTATGATCTTTCCATCAGATACACCCGAAATATCATAATCATTTAAATTGTGGCTACTAACTATCTTGTCATCCATTTTAACAATTATTTTTTCTGAGTCTTCTAAAATCGGTAATCCCACCATATAACTGGATCCTTCAATTATTATATTTGAATAATCTGGTTTTGAATCTTTATCATGCCCACATGAAAATAATATCGGTGATTTTAAACTAACACTTGCAAGGGAATTTCCAGAAGAATCAATAATCTCAATTAAATCACCATCGTTTGAAAATTGATCTGCAAATCCCTCTCCTTCTGTGACAGAAATAATATTCCAATTTCCCATAGAATATTGGAGTTCAACATAATTTAATGGAGATTTTTGAAGTTCTGATGTTTGAGGGCGACTATCTTCTTCGATTATTTCTCTCAAAATAGCCTCATTATAATTCCCATAAACTTTAGATTTCCAATAATCTCTCATAATCCCCGTATGTATTGAACGCGCATGATCCCTATTGACACAACCAAGTATACACTCATGATCATCAACAATATCAAATTTTGAGCAAGAACTCAAATCAGAATCACAATTGGGTGCACTCCAGTCAACATCGCCTTCGAATTCGTATTCATCTGCAAAATCTGCAAACAAATGTGCAAATTCGTGAGTAAATACTAAAGGATCATCATCCGAATTCAGAGATGCAGTTCCCATCCATGCACTAGATCTTAAATGTTGAAATAATTTTTGAATTCCTGAAACATCGACCAAAACAATTGGATAATCATTAGGGCAACTAGCTGCTGCACGTTTTATATTCCCGGGTTTACACACAATTGCATCCCCACCATAATTATAATCGCAATTATAATCATTATCTAATTTTTCAATTCTGAAAAAATTAAATCTATCCTTATATTCATCATATGGCGTGGTTTCAAAAAATGATTTAACCATTTCATCGGAGATTTTTCTAAATTTATCTAAATTTTCAAAATTGTCTGCTAAAAAGACAATATCTATACTTTCCGCGTAATTGCCATCATTTTTCATTTCCACACATCCTGGCAAGGGTTGAGAAGGAGATCTTACCCCCGTGGAAAAATTATCTTTAAAAATAAGAAATGTAAAAGTGGATACTATGATAATTATCAATATAACCACTGGCACCCATGATTTAGAAAAATCAACCATATTAAAAAATATGCGGGGAGATATATAAATATTATGATTTATATTCTTTCAAAACAATATATTTTGATCCATCTTTACTAAGTTTGCTTTGCATTAATTGGAAAGAATTAACCTCAAATTCAATTGGTTTGATTGAGATATCATTGCGAATTAATTTATGAAATTCATTTACTTTTTTTATTTTCTTAATTCTGCCCAACGTTAAATGGGGAGAAAACATTTGATATTCATTAGTAAACCCCAATAATTCAGAATCTATCTCTTGTTGCAGTTCAATAATTTTTTTATGCGGCACCAAATCTGCCCACAATACCTTGACATTTAATAAATTTGGAAATGTACCAAAATCGCCCAACCTGGCCAGGAAAGGGATAATTTCAATGCCTTTTAATTTGTCATGAATTTCCTCAAAGTTGTCAACATCACCAATAAATTTGAGGGTTAGATGTAAATTTTTTTTAGGAACCCATTTTATTTTGGCCAAACCGGGATTTATTAATTTTTGAACCCTATATAACTCATTTTTGACTTCCAACGGTAATTTGATTGCTGTAAAAACCCTCATGATAATAAATAAAATCTAAATTACTTAAACATTTCCTTATATTTCGTTTCTCCGAACAGCACCCAATAGACTATTGCCATTGAAGTGAAGCTCATAAAAAGTAATAACCAATCATTCATTTAACCAAACATCCTGGCAGGGTTTTCTTCATCAATTTCATCCCCTTTCCTTACTTTATTTATGGCAACTAAAAAATCTTTATGATCAATATATGTTCTTTTTTCCCGTATTGCAAAATATCCTGCTTCAGTGCAAACGGATTTTATTTCTGCACCAGAGAATGAATTTGTTAAAGCGGCCACCTCCCTAAAATCTATATTTTTTATATTCATATTTTTTGTATGGACTTTGAATATTTCTGATCTCCCTTTTTCTTCTGGCAGAGGGATATGTACCAACCTATCCAATCTTCCAGGGCGAATGATCGCTTGATCCAAAACATCAATTCGATTTGTGGCGCCGATTATTTTAACATTATCAAGATGATTGAAACCATCTATTTCATTCAATAATTGCATAAAAGTTCGTTGCACTTCCCTTTCCCCACTAGTTCCGATATCAACCCTTTCTGATGCAATTGAATCAATTTCATCAATAAAAATTATTGCAGGTGCATTTTCTCTTGCCAATTTAAAAATATCTTTTACTAATTTAGCCCCTTCTCCGATGAACTTTTGAACTAGCTCACTCCCCACTATCTGAATAAATGCCGCATTAGTACTTGCTGCAATAGCTTTGGCCAAAACAGTTTTTCCTGTTCCAGATGCCCCATACAGTAAAACTCCTTTTGGAGGTTCGATACCCATTTTTTTAAATAATTTTGGTTTTTTTAAGGGTAGTTCAATAACCTCATACAATTCTCTGATCTGATTTTTTAATCCACCAATTTCTGACCAACTAATATCTGGTTTTTGCATTATTACAAAATTTTCAACACCGAATTGTTTAGATTTACCAATTGTGTCCACCACTGTGAGTGATTTTTGTTCTGCTAAAACTCTGTCACCAACATTTAATCTTTCAATTAAATTGGGGGAAACATTTACAAAAAAACTATTCCCATTAGAAAGCCTGACAATTATTTTTTCTTTGAACATTTTAACAACATCGCAAACAACAAGAGGGGGCTCCTTCATAGAATTTAATTCTTTCTTTAAAGAAAAAACAGTCTCCTTTAATTTTTTATTCTCTTCAATGATAGAGTAATCACTATCACCACCCCTCTTGGAAATAAACTCCATACAAAAGGTATATTAATTTTATTTATAAAAATTACCCTCATAAAAAACATAAGTTTATATTATAACCAATAAATCTCCTATAATAATGAAAGATAATACTTTATTGAAAATATCTCTTTGTTGCACATTATTGGGGATATTGGTAATCCTATTCATTGTTGAAAATTCGGAAATACCGGAATCGAATATATCGAATTTGACTAAAGATAATCTTGGGACAACGGTTTCAGTATCAGGAAAAATAACCCGTATTACTGAAACCCCGGGACTTTTAATTTTAGATTTGAGTGATTCGACAGGAAAAATAACGGCAATCATATTTAAGGAAGGGAATATGACTCTTCAAAAAAATCAAATAGTCACAATAGAAGGAAAATTGATAGAATATGAAGACAAATTAGAAATTCAGGCAAATATATTAAAAATAAGAAAGTGGACATAATGTTATTTGAAATTTTAATAGCGATCATTTTGGGATGTATAGCCGGAATAATTACTGGGTTAATCCCTGGAATTCATATAAATTTAGTTTCAGTTTTAATTTTGTCATTTTCAGTTTCATTATTAGAAATAACATCTCCAATAATTGTATCAATATTCATAATTTCGATGGCAATAACCCATACATTTCTAGATACAATACCTGCAATTTTTTTGGGTGCACCAGAGGCTGATACCGCATTATCAATTTTGCCAGGCCATAAATTACTTTCAGAAGGCAGAGGATATCATGCAGTAATTTTAACATTAATAGGAAGTTTATTTAGCATAATCCTTGCAATAATCTTTGCACCAATAATTGCAATAATAATAAACAAAATATATCCCTACTTATCAAAAATTATGGGGCACATATTAATTGTGACCTCAATTTTTTTAATTTCAAAAGATTCGAAATCTAAATATTGGGCATTTATCATTTTTATGTTGGCAGGAGTATTGGGGATTGCAACTTTAAATTTTCCAAATTTAGAAAACCCCTTATTTCCTTTATTATCTGGCATGTTTGGTACAAGTGGATTGATAATAAGTTTAAATCAGAAAGTGAAAATCCCTGCCCAAATAATTTCTGAATTAAAAATAAAAAAGAAAACAATTTCTCAAGCAGTTGGGGCATCATTTGTTGCAGGTAGTTTATGTTCATTTATGCCTGGGCTTGGGCCATCTCAAGCAGCCATCATAGGATCACAATTAACAAAGAAAATGGAGCGCGAAGGATTTCTAATATTGATTGGAGGGTTAAATACAATAAATATAATCATGTCATTCATTGCACTGTATATTTTAGATAAGGCTAGAAATGGTGCAATAATTACTGTTTCAAAAATAATGGGGTCCTTTTCATTATCTAATTTAATTTTATTTTTGGGTGTAGCGCTTGTAGTCGCAGGAATAGCAACATTTTTAACAATAAACTTGACGAAGATATTTTCAAAAATAATGACAAAGGTTAATTATACTAAACTTTGCATTTCCATCATTATCTTAATATTTGGATTGACAATATTTTTATCAGGAAAATATGGGTTGTTAATATTGACTGTGTCCACTGCATTAGGCATCGTACCCCCCTTGATTGGGGTTGGAAGGAATCACCTGATGGGTTGTTTGTTATTACCTGTGATTCTTTATTTTATATAATTAACCTACATAAATTCATTAAGGGCGGATTGTATTTCTGGATCTTTCATAAAAACACTCTCCAACCTTTTTTTTAAAATATCAATGGACTGCTGAGAATATACTGGTAACTTATATTCATCTGATAATTTCACAATTTTGTCCCAATATTTTACTACTGATCCCTCTGAAATTGTAAATAATAGTCTTCCCCCGCATGCAGTGCAATTTCCTGCAAGAGGTGGACGCCTAAATTTTTCATTGCAGGCAACACACCTAAATTGTTGCATACTGAATTTACGTAAATTTCCTTTTAAATCCCTAAGAAAATGCCTCTCGATAACTAATCTAGCAACATCATCCTCATCTACCGCACGGATTTTGCATGCAAGGGACATTTGACCTTTTACTTTTTCCCCCATTGTTGGCAAAAATTTATAAGCACTATAAATTACTCCTGAATTAATATTTTTTACAGGATGAGTATATCCGTATTGGGTGAATTCCTTCGGGGAACCAAGATTATCCTTTAATTGTTCAATTTTAATATCATAAGGCTCTTTGAATTTTTCACAGGCCTCATAGAATTCTAAGGGATAACTCCAAACCACATCCATGTTAAAAACCATATCATCCACCTCACTAGGGATTAATTTAGATGATAAAACTAGGCATGCGTCCTGGGTTGCACCCCTGTGGGCAGGTAAAAAGTGCCTTGAAAAATTTAAAAATCCATCCATCATAAGCATAATCCCATTTTCATCACCATCGCAATCTCTCCTCTGTGCACTATGCCACAAAGGATGTGCATAACAGCCTTGAGTATCAGAAAATCCCACTATCCTACCAATTATTCCTGCAGAAGTATGGGGGGCTAAACTGATTATTAAATGCCCAATAATATCTTTTTTATTTTTCAGGTTATAATAGGGTTTGAGCCCATAAAAATTTACCAATAAATCATCAATAAAATTGGCAATCTTGAACATTGCCACATCTGCCCCCTCCTCAGGAGATCCTGTGCAACCCGGCAATACTACGTCCTGTGGCTTCAGCAATAATATTTGATTATCGTCCACAAGTTCATTACCATATATATCCTTGTCGTACCCCAACTCCCTAAGTTTTGCAACAGGTGTATAGACTTCATTTGGTTTAAATTGTGTGAGGGACATTTCAGACATATCATATCGGATTGTACCATCTTTATTGACATTCAAATTATGTACTGCCCTCAAAACCCCTTTTGATAAGTGTTCAGATAGATGATTTTGATTTGTAGTCTCCCTTAATCCCTTGATTATTGAAGGAAATTCAGGGAGGGATAACCTCTTTTTAACATTATCAAGATGATTAGTTATATTTATTTCTCTGACACCATAGCTTTTTACTTTCTCATATTTATTTTCAACATTCTTATGTAACTCACAAATATCCCCTTCAATATTTTTTTCACATTTTGGACAAAAATATTTTAATTCTGTTTTAGAATTACAACTCTCACATAAAGGGTAAATTTCATCAGAATCACATTTAGCACAATAATAATTCGGAAATGCAGCAGTTATTTTTCCATTCTCCATCGCTGCCTGAAATGATTTAAATCTTCCCCCCTCTTCCCCCACAGGAAATAGTGCATGAGGACTGCCAGTTAATTTTCGCAATTTTGCTTTTTCTGGCCGACCCATTCTAGCCCCAATAAAAGTTCCAGATTTATCCTTTATCTTTGCAAAAGAAAATTTATTTATTATATTTAAAATTTCTTTTTTATCAGATGCATACTGTGTGATTTTTTTAAAATCCATATTATTATTATCTATCCCGAGATTCGCCATTAATGCTGCAGCAGTATCACCCTCAATCATTATAAATTCATTATTTGTGATTTTGTGAGGAATGCCCAAATTTTCCAAAATTACTTTCGGGATTTCACATTCTGCTGTAGAATAATTAATTGGTAAAATAATCTTTGATTCTTTAACATTTATGGCGGAATGCAATAGCCAATCAATAAAAATTAAAAATTCTTTGATTGAAACTTCATTCCAGAAAAAAATATATCGGGGGTGTAAGGGGATGCCCATAGTTTCTGAAAGTTTTAGTGCATCTCTAAAAGAGATTTTTGCAGAGAGGGGATTATTAAATATATTTTTGATAGATATATTTTCGATTCCAGTTAACCTACATATCTCCTCTTGTGTTTTACTTTTTGATTCTAATTCTTTGAACCACCATTCCTCGCAATAACCTGCTGGAACCAACTTATGTGCCCGATCATAAAAATCACCGTATGGCACAAGGATATCCCCGAGATATATTATTTTTTCAATATTTTTTTTGTGAGTTTCAATATTGTCCTCGGTTAAATAGACGACCTCACCAGTATCCAATTTAACAATGGGGCCATCAATACTATCACATGAACTAAGTGCAGTTCCCTTACTTGGGCGTTCCCATTTCAATTGGGTGCCAATCCCAATATAATCTTCTAATATTTTCATGGTTACTGGACTTATTGCAGTAGAACTAAGGCCAGTATTTCGTGCACGACCATATCTTAATCTGAATCCTCCGCTACGCATTGGATGAGACAATATTGGCCGACCTGCAACTAAATCTTTGATATATGTATAATCCGGTTTTATTAATTCGCCAGAATTTCCAACAGACTTACCCTTAGATTTTATTTTTTTTTGTAATTTTACGAACTCCTCCAAAAATTCCCAATGATCCATATCAAATTCGCCATACCATTTAGAAAATTTTCCCCAAAATTTGGCAAATTTTTGGGCTAGCCCCTCTGCATAAACTAAGCAAAATCCATTCCTAAGGACATCTGTACTTACCCTATCCAACCCTTTGTAATTCGGAACATCTAATTTCTCGCTAGGATCACCCTCAATTTGTATTGGTAAATGGGTGGATAAAAATTTAACTTCCTCTTCAGAAGGCATATATTGTAAGTTGGTTATCCTATCATGGAAAAAATCCAATTCTGAAAAAGTTCTATTTATCTCGTCTGGAGTAGGATCATATTCTGCATATCCCATTTTTTTCCGGACATAATCACAAACAGCAACAAAAATACAGGTCGCAGTAGTTCCCGCACTTCGAATTGGCCCTCCGAAGTATAATGAAAAAAATTGCCCTTGCCCATCCAATCTATCTTTTAATTCCAATCGAATGAAACCTTCTAATGGACTAGCTACAACGCCATTTGTAATATATGCTAATCCGACCCTTAATGCAATTTCCATTGCCTCATGTTTATCTTTGAATTTACAAAATTTCTCTTTTGCTACTTCTTCCGAAATAACAAAACTAATTCTCCAGTCTTGAGATCCCCATTTTTTTTCTAATTCGAGTATTCTCTCACTTAATCCGGACCCCATGATCTGCGGTGCAACTACACTAATTAATCCCTCTACCCTTTCGGCCATATTCTTTGCTAAAGGAATTTCAACACTCTCAGAAGGATCGTGCCCTTTGGATCTCGCATTCTGTGCAACACTATATCCTTTTGCTACTTCCCCTTCCAATAATTCAAAATATTTTTCCATTTATTCACAAAATTTCATTAATTTAACATCTCTAGTTTGTAGACTTACCAATGGGACTCTGCAGGGTTCAGGATGGTGTCCGACTTTTTCCTGAAATTTAGTAATAGCTTGCCAACAACTTCCAGAAATTAAAGTTGTTTTACCATAATGGCTGACGCTTGATTTATGGATGTGCCCTGAAGCAAAAAAATCAGGGACATCTTTGATTATTAAATCATCTCTGTCGGGTTCAACTACGAATAATGTTGAACCATGGGATGGCGCAAGGTGCCTTTTTTTCATTAAAAATTTCATAACTAAATCTGCACGATCATATCCTCCTTGTTCCCTGATACTTTCAACCTGGTCAATATAATAATCAAAACTATATCCATGATACATTAAAACATTAAAACCCTCAAAATTATCTTTTGATCCGATATTGACTACAGCGGGATTACTTACAATATGGACATTATCCATTGCGTAAAGATTACTTGCAAATTCCTCATCGAGAACTGGTTGAGGTTCGGCCAATCTTAGTGCGTCATGATTTCCGGGGCAAACAATAATTTGTAAATCGCTCCGCATTTTGGAAAAATAGTGCGCACATTGATCATATTGATCTTTTATGTTGGGAATGGATAATTCTGCCTCCTGATTAGGATAGATCCCTGCACCATCTACAATGTCACCTATAACAAATAAATATTTGACAGATTTTGCCATTTTTTGTTGCTCTTCACTACCAGAATTACCATTTATCCAATCTATGAATTTTTCAAATTCCTTTTCCAAAAACATATCGGACCCGACATGTATATCGGAAATAAATGCGGCATGCTCATTAATTATAGATTTTTTCATAATATTATCTTCGATTTTGACATCGGGAAAAAATAATTCATTTACAAATACAATCTTGTTCCCCATGTTGCCAACCAGCCCTATTACTTCATCGGGCACTATATCCTTCGCCATATCAAAAATTTCTTTTTTTGTTGAATTTATTAAAACTTTTATTTTTCCAGTTGGATCTTCAATTTCTAACATTACATTGCCATTTTTTGTCATTTTTTTACTATATACTAATCCAATCAAGGACACCTTTTCTCTTTGCATTTTAGAAAATGTCCTACTAACAGACATAACATCTGTCAATTCAATTCTGCCCTGCAATAATTTACTCATAAATTTATATCTTGTCCTGTAATGTTCGATAAAATGCCCGATTTCTATTTTACTTAATTTATCTTCATATGAATCTATAATTTTAACATTCCCAATTAAAGGAGATTCACCCTGTGAACTTGAATTTTCACATTTTAAATATTTTAATTTTAATTTGTCTAATATGGACTTATTCAATACTTGACCCCTAATCTCATTGGCATGGCCATTGATTAAATCAAAAGAGGAATCATCAATCAAACTAATCACATCGGGATCAAGAAATATCCCCTCATCCATCAAATTTTTTATTTTTTCATTCATATACTGAGCCACCCACGCAATTGAGAAATTAATCCAGGTATACTTGACTGCGGCATGGCAAGACCAATTTCCTTTGTACGCCCATATCGCCCCTTACTAATAACTTTAGCATTGATTATACCCAACATGTCTAATTCTGCAATTAGGTCTGACAATCTCCTTTGTGTTAAAGGTTTTAATCCGCATTTTATGCAGAGGTTCATATATACCTCATATACATCTCCAGTAAAAAATTTCTCATTACCTTTTTTTTCATATAGATCAAAAATCGCCAATAAAGTTAATTGTGATTGTTTAGGCAAGGTATTTATTACCTCTACAACTAAATCATTTTCTATTTTTGATTCAGCCTCATCAATATGCACTATATCCACTTTCAAATCATTTTTTCGTTCAGCTAGCTCCCCTGCAACCCTCAATAGATCTAAGGCCCTCCTGGCATCACCATGCTCCCTTGCGGCATAGGCAGCACATTTTTCAATTACTCCCTCAGAGATAGAGCCATCTTTGAATGCACCTTTTGATCTTTCAAGTAAAATATCTTGCAATTGTAATGCATTATATGATGGAAAATTTAAATCCTCCTCTGCGAGAGAAGATTTTATTCTCGGATCAAGATCGTTTGCAAACCGGAGATCGTTTGATACCCCTACAAATGTCACCTGAGTATTTTTTAATTCTGCATTCATCCGGGTTAAATTATAGAGAATTTCATCTCCTGCCTTTTTTACTAGTTGATCAATTTCATCAAGAATTAAAATTATTTGATTAGGGCCAGCCTCAATATTTTTTATGAATAATCGGTAGACTTCATCAGTAGGTAATCCTGTGACAGGAATATTCTTTTGCCCAAACTCTCTAGCCAAACTAGCAATGAGCCTATATTCTGTATCTGCAACCCTTTTTAATTTACAATTAATATAAACTACTTTTAAGGGTAAATCCTTACTATTGGAAATCTCCCTAAGATTATTTGTTACATGCAATACTGACAAAGTTTTTCCAGTACCAGTTTTACCATATAGAAATAAATTTGAAGGTTTCTCATTTCTAAGTACTGGGGCAAGGACACCTGCAATCTCATTAATCTGCTCATCCCTGTGAGGGATAGTGTCCGGAGTATAACTTGTTTGCAAAATCTTTTTATTTTTGAAAATCGATTCTTTTCCAAGGTAATCTTCAAAAAAATTTTTTATCCCATCTTTTGTCATTTTATTTTTCAAAATAGAAAATATCTATTTAAACATTGTTATATTTGAAAATAGACTCCTAGCCCTTCATTTCCTTTGGAACAATAAATTTAGAAAAAAGCATACCCTTGAATTTTTATTTCTAGTAGAAAAATGCCCTGAATACAATTGAAATATATATACTATATAATATATTTATATAATATATATATAATATAATAATAAAACTTAAAAACAAAAATTTAATTAAAAATTAAAAATTTTTCAAATATATGCCAATACAAACCTCCTACTGCCATAATAATATAATATAATATAATATAATATAATTATTATCGAAGATAAAACAAAAACAAAAACAAAAACAAAAAAATAAAATGGACTCCATTAGAAATTTTAATAATTAAACATCTCCACTGGCAACAAAGGTCCGGGGGGGTAAACCATAATTTTATATATTAATTAAAATATTAATAATATATGAATCTAATAATGTTACTAATTATTGTAGGGATCACAATCTTTGTATTAGAAATGGCAAAACATGTAGTATTCAAATCATTCTCAAAAACAATGATAATGATCATAATGGTTTTAGGTGTTTTTTTTGTGATAATTGCAACACTATATAGCCAAAATGATATAGAAACTGATAATCCTGCCATAATCTCTGGCGCAGCAATAATAAATACATTAAACGAAGACGGATATTTTGAAAATTTAAATGAAAAATTTGAAGGGATAAAACAAGATCTAAGTGACTCATTTAGTTAGGAAATTTTTATAAACATATGCCTAATTACAATATATAATAAGGAGGATTGCCCAAAATGGTTGATGATAAAAAATATGCAAAACAAATTTTAGGGAAAGTGGTAGTGAGTAAGGCCGGAAAAAGATTCGGAGAAGTAGGTAATTTAGTTTTTGAAACAAGGACTGGAGAATTATTACAAATTATCTTAAAAAATCCAACTGGTTTTACAGAAGGATTGGATTTAGAAAAAGATGCCACTGGAAATCTATTAATACCTCATAGCTCCGTCATAGCAGTAGGGGATTTTATAGTAGTAGCGGAAGAAGATATAATCTAGAAAGTTTTATAAATAACATGATAACATCAGGAAGGTGATAACAATGTCAATAGTAGGATTCAATTTTGAAAAAATAATGGTAGAAAAAAAGAATAAGGTTAGCTCTAATTTGAAAATCAAGAGCAATCTATCAATAGTGGACATAGAGAAAGAAAACTTGAATTTAACAAGTGCAGGAGATGTATTAAAATTCAATTTCGAATATGGAGTGGATTACGAACCAGAGATTGGGAAAATTGTCCTAAATGGTAATTTATTATATATGGAAGATCCAGAAAATATTAAAAAAATATTGGAAGATTGGAAAAAAGATAAAAAATTGCCCAAACCATTAATGGCACAAATATTCAATACCATTTTGGCAAAGAGTAATATCAAAGCACTTTCCTTGACTCAAGAGGTTAATCTGCCACCGCATATAAAATTACCAATTTTAAAGAATAAATAAATTTTTAAAAAAAATCATTTAATGATTTTATTTCTTTTTCTTTTTCTAATGCGTCTTCCCAACAACATTTCTCACTATCCATTATTTTCAACACGGTCAATTCTCTATTCATATTATAAATTTTAATTATACATTTAAATATATTGATGCCATAAATAATATTCTTTGCCACATGTATTTTCTATCCCGATACCACTACAAAATTATTTTGGCAATTTTTCTTTTTAGTTGTAACAACACATATAGAAAGGTATATAATCCTAAATTATATTAAAGTAATATGGCAATCACAACAATAATTATTTTAACAATATTATTATTTATTTTTTACAAGATAACACATATAATCTGGAAAGCAATAATATATACTTTGATTATATTGCTCGTTATCATGGGGACTACAACATATCTGGTGTATAATGATGTTCAAAAAATAATATCTGATGACAAAATTATTATTATTTCAAATGAAAATGAAGTTTTAACCGGGGCAATATTTTCGAATAACAATGAAAAGATGACATATTTGGATCAAAACGAGATTGACAATTATTCGATATTATTGGGACAAGGGAATATGGGTGCAATAAAAGGTGAAAAATACATCTTAGCAAGGTTAGATATTTCTAATTTATCTGACATGGGGAATATTAGTTATTCAAACATAACGATGAATCTTGATGAAGTAAAACAATTAATGTTGGCAAGAACTCTCGACGAATTCCCAATTAATTTTAATGATTTATCGGAATTTGAGGATGATCAAGTTTTAGAGGATACTGATAAATTGATAAAATGCAAAATGCGCCTTTCAATGCTATTGATGAGGGGGATGATGGTAAAAAGCATACTATTTGATAATTTATCAATATATCCTGAACGAATAACCTCGAAACTAATTGAAGAATTTCCAAAAATATCTCTGTTGGCAAAAAATAAACTGGACGAACATACATTAAAAAATGGATGATCTGTCAATAATCTCGGATGACGGGGAATATCAAACAATAAACAAAAGGAAGAAAAAGATAATGGGCCTAACAATTATCTTATTAATTAGTTCTTATTTTTTATTGGGCAATGCCGCATTCCCATTTCTGGCAAGCATGTCCGAATCAATTGAAATAGATAACAATAGGATACACGTCGGGCCCAATCTAACAATAATATTTGAGGACAACACCTATGGGGTCATTCAAAATATGTACTTGCAAAGCCAATCAGTAGAATTTGCAGTATGTCTATTCGGGGATGTCCGTGGTGGAAATTACATTATCGATGAAGTGTATGCGCCTCAAGCAATCGATCAATCATTCAATCACATAAAATTTAAATCTTGCCCCCTAGATACATTGATACTGTTACACTCTCACCCTCATAAGAAGTGTATAGCATCCAATCAAGACATAAATACTTTACAAACAATAAAAGAAAGGAATAATGATTCTCTAATAGTGGTCATGTGCGACACCAATAAATTTTCAGTTTATGATTAACAAATCCTTCTAACCGAATAACTTAAATAGTGGTATTGAAAACAAGGTATATGCCAAAAATAAGCGATAAAAAAATAGAAAGAATAAAAGAAGGAATAATCTCTTACCTTTATGATCACCCTGCAAAACCATTATTTACTTCTCAAATAGCGGAAGAAATGATAAGGGACGAGGAATTTATTTTGAGATTGTTGAATGAGCTCTATGCTTCAAAATTAATAAAAAAAATATCTTCAAATTCAAAAGGAAAGGAATTTTTATCGAGGAGAAAATGGACCTTAAGGGCAGAAGTATATACAAAATATAGTGAATTGGTAAATAACTAATTAGTTATATTTCTCACTTTATTTCTTTTGTTAATCAATTGCTTCTTGAGAGATTCAATTCATTACTAATCAATAACCGATCAATCAATCACCAATCAATCACTAATTAATCACTAATTAATCACGCACCATGGATACTCATATTTACTTGCCTAATCAACATAAAACTAGATCAAACGTTCTTATTTTCTGGCTTTCTCACAAATACACTTAGAAATCGGGCCTAACTTTCACTTAATACATATATTAATCTCATAAAACTATAAAAATGAACCCTCACTCTTTATTTTTGAGATAGATGGATGAAAAAATTCTAAAAAAAGCTTTTGTAAAAGTAAAATCAGATATTGAAAATTTAAATAATAGGTTGGAAAATATTGAAAATACCCTGAATTTACTCATTTCTATCAAAAATAATCAAAAAAACACTAAAAACGATGGAAGTTCCAGTGGAAATGAAGGGGTCCGATCAATCAATCATTCAACAAACAATCAATCAATCACTAATCAATCACGTGCTGAGCACAAAATCGGGCAGTATACCCCTCAAATAAGCCATAATTATGATAATTTGGAACGATCTGATCAATCACTGAGCAATCAATCACTGAGCAATCAATCCCTTTCTAAACACTCACTAAGCACTCAAAAATTAAATATTCAATCACTCAAGAAGGATCTAGAAAATCGATTTAATGCCCTCACTAGTCAAGAATTTCTAGTATTTCTTACAATATATCAAATGGAGGAGGACCTTAAACGGCCAGTGACTTATAATGATCTATCTGAACGTTTAAACCTCACTTCTGGATGTATTAGGGGGTATGTAAGTGCATTAATCAGGAAGAATTTACCCCTCACAAAGGCAAAAATAAACAACAGAACATTGACATTATCCATAAAATCTGATTTCAAAGAGTTAAATCTCAAACAAAAATTAACAAATATCTACTATGATCAAGATCCAGATCAAACAAAACTATTTTAATTATGATTTCTAGTAAAAATTATTAATTGTTGCTAATAAATTATTCATCGTCGATAAAACTACAATATAATCGTTCACCGAACGTTCGGTGAACGTTCACCGAACTGTCTATAGACGTCACCGAACGTTCGGTGAACGATGCAAAACGTTTATATAGGGGTAATATCAAATATAGGTATGTTTAATTTTTTTAAAAGAGGAAAAAATGATCCAAGGCTCGCTGAAACTATTTCAACAATGCAGGAGAGTTTAAAAAAATCATTTACAAATATAAAGAAAGATTTTTCGATGATGGATGGCCATAATAAAACATTCCATGAAAAGCATGAAAAACACACAATTGATCATGGGGAGCATCGAAAAAATATCCAATTGCTTGGTGAGAGGTTAAAATCAATTGAAGAGTCACTGGGCATACTAAAGGAGATAGAAATAGTGAATGAGGAAGTGAGTGGCGAAGTTGAGGCAGATTTTGGAAATTTAGAGGATATGACTGGGGTATCTCAGAAAATATGTTATGTTCTAGCAGCATTACAAAAAGAGAACAAAGGCATGGTGACCCTAAAAACCCTTGCAGAAGAAATGTATCCTGGAAAAGAGTATGCAAAAATTAGGTCAACAATATCGCAGTATACTACGGAGTTAGAAGAATTGGGCTATGTCCAAAAAAAGAAAAAAGGAAAACAAGTATACATCAAATCTACTGAAAAAAACCCATTTCTAAGTGAGAAGTTAACTCCGAAAAAGGTAACAAAAAAAATCAAAATAAAAAAATAATATGGTAAGAACAAAGAAAAAAGGAAAAAATAGGAAATATGTTTTTTCATTTGAGGATCCAGTAAACTTAATGTTGCATTTTATAGGGTTAATCATAATCATTTATGGGGCTTGGTTCCATAATGTTGCTTGGGCAGTTACAGGATTCATTCCAATGTTGGTTGGAGATTTATGGTTAAAAATACATTCAAAAGTCTAAAAACTTTAATCAAATCTTAATACTTTATTTTTATGCATCCATAATAAATCTTTTTTCCACACTGTACAAATTAAGTTTATTGGATTAGTTTTCAACTTTTAATTTCCAATGGCGTGCCATTTAGATTATCTAACACATTTGAAAACAATTTATCATTCAAATATTATCTTCTTAATTTTTCTAAAATAAAATATTTATTTACAAATCAATTATACATCATATCTTTATAATTCCTCGAATCTTAGAAACCAAATCTTCCTTCCCAAGGGGCATATCTTTAAATTTATGTGTACTGATTGGGTGAGTCCCACGTTTTAATAATTTCTCTGTTTCTCGTTTAGATTTAGGAGTATGGGAAACTTGGAAATAATATGTCCCTTTGCCATAGGATGCGACAACATCTGCCTTGTGATATCCGCAATCCTCTTCCCTAGTGGCCATCCTAGCAGAGACGCCATTCAATGAATTCGCTAATTCGCAAACATATCTTTCGTCCCAATTATTATGGCCATATTTCATAGTATAATCTAGAAAAAATATTATATAAATGTTTCCATTTTGACTACTTCCCAGAAATAACACTATATCAAATAAATATTACAATCAAAAACTAAAAAATTCAATCAAAATCAAAATCAAAATCGAAATTTAAGATACATTTTTATACATTTTTCCAATAAGGTCAGTTATTGATTCCAATAAGGGTTCCCTTAATAGAATCTAAAATCGTAAAATATGCCAAATTCAACCAAAAATGGTCGAAAATAAATTAAAAACTGCAATCTATGTAAGGGTATCTACCGATGAACAAGCAAAAGAGGGGATCTCAATATCTGCTCAAATCGATAGGTGTCAAAACTATTGCAAAGCGCGATCTTGGAAAGTAATTAATATTTATACTGATGCAGGATATTCTGCTGGTTCAATGAAGCGTCCAGCCGTCCAACAATTATTTCAAGATCTACGTGAAAATAAATTTGAAAATATTTTAGTCTATAAATTTGATAGGTTCTCGAGAAATGTCAGAGACTTAATAACTTTTTTAGATAATCTGAAAGCTCAAGAAGTAAATTTTACATCTGTTACGGAAAATATAGATACTACGACTGCAATGGGGGAAGCATTTTTTCAGATGATTGGTGTTTTTGCACAATTGGAGAGGGGGATGGTAAAAGAACGAGTAAAGTTAGCATTCGATAAGAAAATTAGCGATGGAGAATCATTAAGTCGTGCACCAAAAGGATATATGTATAATAATGGGAAATTAATCGTCGACAAAAAAAATTCAAACGAAATAAAACAAATTTTTGATATGAGGGCGGCAGGAATACATTATAAAATAATCTCGGACAAATTCAATATTCCCATATCTACATTGTATAACATAATAAAAAATCCAACCTATGCTGGAAAAATAAAGTATAATGGTGAAATATATGAGGGAACTCATAGCGCAATCATAGATCCCGCATTATTCAACAATCTAAATCCCTTGCAATCTATAAA
>JABJPM010000002.1 GCA_018663865.1 Candidatus Woesearchaeota archaeon
AATTGAATATTTATTGTTTTCACCTGTTAATACTTTATCTCCACTTTTTTGGAAAAATATTGCGCTTTCTAAATCAGCATCTCTTAATGTTTTATATACACCCAGACCTGCATGGAAATTTATGTGGACACCTTTTGCACCAACTTCAGAAGCCCATTCTGCTCTCTTTAAAGATTCAGGAAAATCAGAATTAATACAGGGAGTATAAAATATTTCTCTTCCTTGTTCTTTTTCATGTTTTTTAACTAATTCTACAAATTTTGGAACTCTTTCATAAAAATCACAATTTGCAGGATTTCCAAGAATTTCATCTTCTTTTATAAAATCAACACCACCTGCTAATAATTCGTCTCCTAATTCTAATAATTGGGGTATATCTATGCCAATTTTTGGCTTAACAATTCCACCTAATAATGGTCTTCCAACTGCACCTGTTCTTCTTTTAATTTCAGCCATCCCTATTTTGGGACCTTGGTATTGACTCAAATATTCTGCAGGCAGATCAACATCTTCTAATCTACATGCGGTGATATTATCTATATCCATTTGGCCACCCATAAGTTCACAAAGTAATTGTGTTACTCCGTCTCCTTTTCCGAAATTTGCTAAGGGATATGCTATTTGAATTGTTCCTTTTGTTTTTCCTTCAAAATCTTCTGGTTTACCTATAATTTTAGCTAAATTATTGTTTAATATTTCTGGGGAGTCTCTTTGAGTTCTCACGTCTGGATTTCCTATTGATTGTCCAATTGCAATTTGTTTTGCAGCAGCCAATTGATCTCCACTTTCTACAGAATATGTTGCTATAATATGGTTTTCTGTATCAACTTCTTTCTTAAAAATATAATCATTAATATTTATCATTGTAAATTATATCTTAATCTGTTTATAAGAATTATGATACTTGATTCTATATTTTCCCATAATCAAATATTTTTAGAGAACAATTAAACTTATAAATATTCATTTCCCTCGAATTTAATGAATCAATTAGAAACTTTTGAGAATTTTTTAACTAGCGGGACAGTACAAATTAGCCTCCCTTATTTAGTATTTTCTCTAATTTCAGCTGCTATTTTATCATTTATTTTAGCTAAATTGTATGTGAAATATGGTACTGCTATTTCTAATAGGTCTAGATTTGCCAGAAATTTTGTTCTTTTAAGTACAACTACTACATTGATAATTACAATTGTTAAATCTTCTTTAGCATTATCATTGGGCCTTGTTGGTGCATTATCCATAGTTAGATTTCGTTCTGCAATAAAAGAACCTGAAGAACTTGCATTTTTATTTTTATGTATAGCTATTGGTCTTGGATTTGGAGCAGGGCAAGTTGCAACCACATTTGTAGCTTTTATTGTAATTTCCTTATTTATTTGGGGTAGGCATTTTACCCATAAAAAAGAAGATCACCAAAATTTATATTTAAGTGTTTCAGGTAAAAATTTATCTTTAAAGAAAATTGTGGAAGTTCTTAAAAAAAATTCTTTATCTGTTCATTTGAAACGATTTGATAAACTCCAAGATGGTCTTATTGAAGCTTCATTTTTAATCGATCTGAAATCATTTACCCATTTAGAAAAAATGAGGGAAGATCTTAATGCTATTTCAAAATCAATTAACATAAGTTATCTTGATAAATTAGATATTTAAAATGGAATTAAAGAAAAGGGAAAAAAGTTCTTTTCTCTCTTATATTAGTCATAATTTTTCTGGTTTACTTAAAAAAATTTCTAATAAAAGAACTAAAATTGCATATAAAATTTTGAAGATATTCTTAATTTTATTAATTGGAATTATATTGGGTTTATTATTTGCTAAATTTTTTGGTACATTGGATAATCCTTCAAGAACAGCTTTAAATTTTCTTAATCTTGATGGGCTTCGGGATGAAAAATTTGTTGTTGATGGAATATTAGCTGAAAACATTAGAATTCCATTTAATTGGGTTATTGGTCAATTTTCCACTAAGGAAAAGATATACATTGATATAGATTTTGAAAATTACAATAAATTAGAATATAAAAGACAGCAAGCTTTAGAATTAGGAGTTCTTCTTACGTCAGCTGAAGATTATGTCCCTGCTAAAATTACCCATAATAATGAAGAATATAATGTTAAATTGAGATTAAAAGGAGATCATTTAGATCATCTTGAAACTAGTAAATGGTCTTTTAGAGTTAAAGTTAAAGATGATAAATCTTTATTTGGTATGACTGTTTTTTCTCTTCAAAATCCAAGGACAAGAATTTATATTAATGAATTAATCTATCTTTTAACATTAAAAGAAAGTGGCCTTATTTCATTAAGGTATGATTTTGTGGAGATTTTTATTAATGGTGAAAATAAAGGAATTTATGCATTGGAAGAACATTTTGCAAAAGAATTAATTGAAAATAATAATCGAAGAGATGGAATTCTTCTTAAATTTAGTGAGGATCTTGTTTGGGAAGAATACGCAATGAGACCTAGCCTTCCCTCTGGATTGCATTTTGATACATTATTTCAATCAAGTGTGATAGAAACATTTGATAATGATGAAATTTTAGAGGATCCTATTAAGGCAAATCAATTTAATACTGCAAAAAATCTTTTGGAATCTTTTAGATTAAATCAATTAAAGACCCATCAAGTTTTTGATGTTGAAAGTTTTGCAGATTACTTTGCAATTGTTACCTTATTGAATGCTGGTCATGCAATAGAAGTTCAAAATATGAGATTTTATTATAATCCCATAACTTCTCTTTTAGAGCCAATTGGATTTGATGGATATGTTAATCCTTCAAATGCACAGGCTGCAATGTTAAATTATCTTCCAGAATGTGTTGTTTTATCTCAAATAGATAATAAATGTTCTCCTAAAAATAATGATTTTATAGAATTGTTTTTTAGTGATGAAATTTTTCTAAAGGCATATATCCAATCTTTAAATGATATTTCAGATCCTTCCTATTTAGATGATTTATTTAAAAAAATTAATCCTGAATTAAAAAAAGAAATGAGAATTATGTATAAAGATTATCCTTTTACACATATTCCTGAAGAAAATATCTATAGAAATCAAGCCCAAATAAAAGACATGTTAAACCCTGTTCAGGCATTGAATGCCCACTTATTAGAAGGAATTTCTTCAGATAATAAGGTTGTTTTATCTTTGGGCAATATAAACACCCTTCCATTAGAAATTGTTAGTTTAGATATTAATGGTACAATTATTTCTTTAAATTCAAGAAAAATTCTTCAGCCTTGGAATATTGATGGTGAAGTAAAATATAAACAAATTGAATTTTACATTCCTTCTGGAATTCAATGGAAGAGCGAATATTCTTCTGAATTAAAATTAAATTACAGGATCTTTGGATTAGAAGAAATAAAAAGTGCTCCTATTGTTCCTTGGGAAAATTTTGAAAATAATTTTGTTCAAGAAGATTTTATGTTACAAACATCTAATTTTTCTAGTTTTGAAATGCTTGAGGTAAATGAAGATGTTAAAACAATTTCTATCAAAAAAGGAACTTGGCAAATTCAAGAGGATTTGATAATTCCAACAGGATATCGTTTAGTTGCAGAAGGTGAAACAAATATAGATTTAATTAATAATGCGATGATCTTATCTCATTCAAGAATAACTTTTGAAGGGAGTCTTGAAAAACCAATTAGGATTTTTTCTTCGGATGGGACTGGCCAAGGAATATCTGTTTTAAATTCTGAGT
>JABJPM010000018.1 GCA_018663865.1 Candidatus Woesearchaeota archaeon
CATTGACTATTTCCTCCGTATATAAGATATAATATTATATGTATATAAATATTATTGTTACTAATAATAACTAAATATTTTTGCTAAGAAGGTCTTACTGGGGTACACTCATTATTTACACAAGCACAAGGGTCTGGCCCAGGTGAACAATCTGAACCATCTCCGTGGATATTATGTTCTTCATTCCAACAACCTGCACCACAAACTAAAACACAATCAGATTTATCTGTACAATAACGGGCGTCACGGTTAATAAGTCCTTGATTTAGTTTACAATCGGTTTCTGCTTGATCTAAATTATATGGTTCTAAATTGTTACAATCGCATTCCATTACATTTACGTAAGAATAACCTTTATCTAAACAAGTACTTGAAAAATATTTACATTGGCCAGTTTCTTTATTTATGCCAAATGTGAATGCTGCACCACAAACTTGGTGATTATCATTGTAATATTTAGTAAAACTAATTACAATTATAGTGATTAAAACAAAAATTAAAACAAGGTGCCACCATTTCATAATAAAAAAACAACTTTAGTGTTTAAATAATTAACGTAAAAAATACTATATCTCTGCTTTGATCTACTTGATCAGTTATACACCTTTCAATTCTTTCAATATACTGTTGTTCTCGTTCTTTTCTCATTTTATAACAAATAGTCAAATTTCCTTTTTTTTAAAATTTTTTATTCATCATAAATAAAAGATGAATTTTGTTAATCAACTCCAAGAAAACCAATAATCTTTTAAATAATTAAATCAAAAATCAAAACAATGGTAAAGAAAAAAATAACAAAAAAGAAAGAAATTAAACATTCTACGAAAAGAAAGTCTCATTCTAAAAAACAAAAATCAGATTATGACATAGCATATGATTTTTCAACTAAAGCTTATAAAAAATTTCAAGAAGCAATAAAATCAATAGTGCTCTTTGGAAGTGTTTCTAAACACGATACAACAAAAGGCAGTGATATAGATATTCTAGTAATAGTGGATGATTGCTCAGTTCAGTGGGACCAAGAATTGATTGCTTGGTATCGAGAAGAAATGGGGAAACTATTAGAAAGCCAATCAGATAAATTGCATATTAATACTGTAACTCTTTCCACATTCTGGGAAGATGTCCGAGAAGGGGAACCTGCGGCAATAAACATTATTAGATATGGCCAAACATTGATGGATTTTGGAGGGTTTTTTGACCCATTAAAAGCATTATTGGCCAAAGGAAGGATAAGGCCAACATCCGAAGCTGTATTCACCACATTAAGACGTGCACCAATGCACATTTCAAGAGCGAAATTTGATATTGTGAACTCCATAGAACATTTATATTGGGCAATGGTTGATTCTGCACATTCGGCATTGATGGCGAAAAACCAAATTCCGCCTAGTCCTGAACATGTAGGGGAAATGCTTGAAGAAATTTTTGTAAAAAACAAAATTCTTGATAAGAAATATGTTAAATGGTATGAAGAAATGTATCAACTTGCACACGACATAATCCATGGTAATGTAAAACATTTAACTGGGAAAGACATTGATGTATTGATGGCAAGAACAATAGATTTTGAAAAAAAATTAAGAGATATAACTTCTAATTTGATTCATAAACGAAAAATAATTCGTGAAGAATTGAAAGAATAATTAAAAAAAAGAAAAAAAGTTTATGCGCCTATGGCTACATAACCAATTGCTTTTGCTGCTTCTAAAGCATGTACTGAATATCTTCCAGATCCATCTTTTTCTACTGCAGCCGCATATAAATCAGATGCATAATCTATTGCCTTATCTGTATCAAGTTTACCATCTTCAGTTGAAATCTCTCCAACAAATTTTCCCTGTCTAGCAGGTAAAACAGTTTCTTGATATAAACTAGCAATTTGATCAACACTTAATATACCTTCAACAGCCATACTATAATCTTCAGCAATATCGCCAGCTAATCCAGCCATATCTTTATCTTTCAAGTGTTTTTCTGCTTGAACATAAGATAAATGTGCTTTGCTTAAATCTTCATATGTACTTGTTTCTAATGCAGGCATACCCATTAAAAAGCCATAACCTTTTCCAAGATCATCACCGATAACTGGTGCAATTTTTCCAATCAAAAGATCTTCCAAACCAGCAGTAGTCCCTTCGATGAAAGGCACTTTTAGTGTTTCATATTTTGCATCTAATAACTTACTAACTTGGGGTGATTCAAACTCAAGCATTGATTCAGTTTGTTTACCAACTAATGCAACACTGGCCATATCTCTAGCCTCTGGAGTTTCTGGTGCTTCCGCCATTTTAGTAGAAGCCACATCAGTATATCTCATCTCAGTTGCTTTTCCCAAATATTGTGTCATATCGAATGTCATTTTATCAATTTCCTCCTTTATTACTCTTTGAGGGTAACAACTATTTATAAACCTTTCTATTCGGGTTTTTCAGTTCGAAACCCACATTTTTTACAATATTTTACTAGAAATAAACCATCATCAAACTTATGTTGTCCTTCATGCAATTGATCTCCACATTCCGGGCAATTATGTATTTCCTTTTTCATCCTCTTGCCGCATCCAATATCAATTTTTTTTCTTTCTCTGCAACCGCGTGACGCACTTTTCCAACTGCATCAATATTAACAGCTATAGAATCTATTCCCTTCTCAACTAGAAATTTGGCCATATCCGGATCTGAGCCAGCCTGGCCACATAAACTAGATGTGACCCCATAACGCTTGCACACTTTTATTACCTCTGAGATCTCTTTTAAAACAGCAGGATGCATTGCATTATAGAGTTTTTGCACTTTGGCATTATTTCTATCGACTGCCAAAGTAAATTGGGTCAGATCATTAGAACCAATACTTGCAAAGTTAATTCCTTCTTTGCAAAAATCTTCAATCAATTGAACAGATGCCGGAGTTTCAACCATTATTCCAAATTGGACATCATCCATTTCTAATTCTCGGAGAATTGCTTTAACTAATTTGATTTGTTCAACATGGCTCACCAAGGGGATCATAATTCCCAATTTATTGAATCCCTTTTCTCTGACTCTTTTTATAGCTTCAAATTGTGCCCTTAGCATCTCTGGTTGATCTAAATCTCTTCGTATGGATCTCCATCCCATCATAGGATTGTCTTCCTTAGGCTCATCCTCTCCCCCTGACAAATGTCTAAACTCATCCGTTGGAGCATCAAGAGTCCGATACCATACAATTTTATCCTTGAAAGGCGAAACTATTTTAAATAAATCCTTTTCTAATCTATCAATTAATTCATCTCTTCGACCTTCATTAATTAATTTAATTGGATGTTCTTTCTCACCCAAAATCATAAATTCGGCCCTTAATAATCCAATCCCGTCAGCACCAGTCGCCGCAGCCTTTTCAGCAAAATCAGGCATATCCACAATAACTTTAATATCTGTGACCGTATGTTCGTGCTGGTACTTAATTATCTCTTCCTTGGATTCGCCCTTTTCAACAACAATTTCTTTATCACCAGAATAAATTTTTCCATGAGTTCCATCTACAGTAATCTCTTGGCCCTCTTTCAAAATTTCAGTAGCCTTTGTAGTTCCAACAACAGAAGGTATACCCATTTCTCTCGAAACAATTGCGGCATGACAAGTTGCGCCACCTTCATTCGTCACGATAGCACTAGCTTTCTGCATGGCGGAAACATAATCAGGATTTGTCATTTTTGCAACAAGCACATCCCCTTCCAAAATTTTAGTTAGATCATTTGCATTTTCAACAATTTTTACTTTGCCCTTTCCTACTCCTGGAGAAGCAGAAATTCCACTCAAAATTTCTTCACCCTCAATTTCTTCGACCTTTTCAGAAACAGCCTCTGAAACTTTAGCTTGAGTAGTTATAGCTCTTGTTTGGACCATAAAAACTTTAGTTCCTTCAATTGCAAATTCCATATCTTGTGGTTTATTATAATAATCTTCTGATTTTTTAGCCAATTTCGCAATTTGGGTAATCTCTCCCTCATTGAGTACTTGTAATTTTGCCTTATCATGAGATAAAATTCTTTTACTTGTTCTCCCAGTATTTAGATCCCGATAAAACATAAATTCTTTATTATTGATAGTTTTGTTTTTTAATTCAAATGTATCTTTATTCACCACATAATTATCTGGGGAAATAGCGCCAGAAACAACTGCATCACCAAACCCGAATCCTGCTTCGATTATAATTTCACTTTCGTTATTTGTAGCGGGATTAATGCTAAACATCACTCCAGCTTTTTCAGAATCAACCATTTTTTGTACAACTACTGCGATAAAAACTTTATTAGAATCAAAATTATTTTTTTCCCGATAATAAATTGCCCTGGCAGTATATAGGGATGCCCAACATTGATGGACTGCTTGAATAACATGATCAGTTTTTTTCACATTCAAATAAGTGGCTTGTTGCCCTGCAAAAGAAAATTCAGGCAAATCTTCTGCAGTTGCGCTAGATCTAACTGCGACAAATGGAAGATCTCTCCCAGTTTGAATAAAATCTAAAGCTTGCCTAGAAACATTGGATAAATCTAAACTGACATCCATATTTTCATATGCTTTTTTTACATCATTAGCAATCTCGATAGGCATGACTGCATTCATAACTAAATCTTGAATTTTTTTAGAAGCATTCTGAAGTTGATCATTATTTTCGACATCTGTATTTCTTAAAATTTCCCCAATATAGGATTGAATTCCTGTTTTTTCTAAAAATAATTTATATGCTTCAGCAGTAACCACGAACCCTGGTGGAATTGGGAACCGTGCATTAAACATCTCGCCCAAATTTGCGCCTTTTCCGCCAACTAAATTAACATCCTCTTTGGAAATATCTTTAAACCAAATAACATTTGTCATATCATAAACACCTCTCATCTACAATATGAATAAGAGTTTTATAAACTTTTTGATATTCTAAAATTAATTTTATACAATCTCAATAGTAGTTCTACCAGGAATACGAGTTTTAGTTTTTGCTAACTTCTCTTTTGCAAATTCCACCATCTCTTCTGGAACTTCTGCAGTAAAAATTGTTGTTCCCTTTTTTACTTGTGCAGCCATACCTTCAACTTTACCAAAAGATTGTTTCATACCAGTCTGCATACGATCAGCCCCTGCGCCCGACAACATTTTATTATTTCTCAAAATATGATGCGGGTAAACATTGATATAAAAATGATAACCTTTCGGTCCAAGTTTTGCTTGTAATTGTCTATTAACTAAAACTCTGCAAGATTCTAACGCATTATGTCTGATTTGAAATTTTTCTGTAGCAACTATTTTAACTTTTTTGGAAAATTTTTTAGTTGTTTCACCCATATGAAATCTTACAATCTTAGAAGCAGGAATGGACTTGATAAAACCCTTTCTTTTATATTTTGATCTTCGAGTATAAGCCCTTACAACTTTTCTATAAGCATTTGCTTTTCTTAATATTGCCATTTTATTCAATCAATACCTTGGTCCCAATAGATTGACCAGGTAATCCTCTTTCGAATTTAACTCTAATTGCACCACTATTTCCGTGCTCGCTTAGTACAACACCATTAATTTTCTTTCCAGTTTCAGTAGTCCATACTAATGTTTTCTTTAATAATTTAGAAGCATCATCCCTACTTTGAGCACCATCAACTTTGACAATCATTTGATTAGTGTTCTGAGTTTTGTGACTTCCTCGATAATTAATAATTATGCCTTCCATAGTTATATTTGCACTAAATGTTGATTTATAAGCTTTTCGGCCCACGAATCTCTGCAATTTCAAGAAATTCATTTCCAAACTCAAGTTTATAAGAATTTAATCTAACCAAATTAAAATTGGGTTCATCCAAATAATTAGTTTCGATAACTTTAAACATGAAAAAAAGAAAAAATTATCCCTTTAAAAAACTATCTCAATATTCTTTCCAATAATTTTCTTAAGATCTTCAAATAAAGTTTCTTTTACGGACAAAACCTTCGGAATTTCAGTATTTACCAATATTTTATCCATCTCAATCAAATCACTATCCGTAGCATTTATCAAATGTCCATTTTTATCAATTTCGACTTTGATTATTTTTTTAGATTTTGCGCCAACATCTTTCACAATGAAAGCAATCTCGCCAAGCAATAAGATCTCGCCAGATTTTGAGCCGTATTTAAATTTAACTTTAGCCCTTTCAACACCGAGGAATCTTTTTCTTTGAATAATATCTTCTAAAACTCTCATAAATGTTCTAATCTCTCTTTTAGCCTTATCAGATTCGGCCTTAGTTATTTTTTTAGCTTTGAAATCTGCATAAACTTTATTGAAAGATTTAAAATCGTCAGCCAATTTTTCAGGGATTCCCTCTTTTGCACAATATTTTTTAAAACCGAATTCTAAATTTGTAGATTTTATCTTAGAATCACTCAAAACATTTTCGACAAGATTTGTTATTTCTTTATTTATTTGATCAAAACTAGCCTTATCTTTTTTCCCTTCAATTTGAACAAATAATTTATTGATCCTTTTCAAAAAAGCTTCACTGTCAACTATCAATTTATCCACTTCTGCCCCAGTGACATGTTTTACTTTTCCATGTTCAATTTTTTTAAAGAAAACCCTAATTCTTTCGAGCGTATCAACATATTTCTGCTCTAGTATTTTTTCTTTTTTTACAAAAACCTCTTCCAATAATCTTGAAGCTTCTTTTGGAGTTGGAGGATTAAGCCCATATAACATTAAAGCAGCTTGCGCAGGATTTAGGACAGCATAATAAATATCTTGGCCCGCAATCATCAACATTTTTTTCTTGGCAGCATCCAATAATCTATGCCCGGTATCCATAAACATATTTATTGATTCAGGAGAAGGTTTAATCCTACCCATTTTTAATAATAATCTCCAGGAATTATAAACTCCACGATCATACAATGGGACGCCATCTCTCAAAAATGTGAAAATTACCGGGTGTGCATCTTTGATAGACTCCCAAAAATCAGTTAAAATATAAACTTGAACATGAAATTGTTTTTTTATCCCTGTAATTTGTTCAGCATGATATCCTTGTTCAAGAATTAATCCCCTTAATTTATCTTTAAGCTCAGTTCTAGACATTCTTTTAACATCGGTATCATCAATAATAACATAAACATCAATATCGTGCGAAGGTTCACCTCTGAATACCGAACCAGCAGCAACATAACTAACAACATATTTTTCAAATTTTTTAATTGTCATAGATTTATGAACTTCAGAAATTTTTAACGCACCTAAAAAATCCATCGGATCATATAAAATTGCAGACATCGCAATTAATTGCAACAACTCATATTTAGCATCATACAAAGATTCTTTTATTTCAGAAACTAAAATTGGCTCAACAGTAATCTTTTCATCAACTTTTTTAGCAATATCTATAATTTCTCTAGAAACTTTATCCCTCATCTTGAAATCAGGAATAATTTTTGATTTTGAATCATCTAAAGCCACAAGGACATTGAATTTATTTTTATCCTCTTTTTTTGGTGGAAGCAAACAAATACCCAATATATGTTTTTTATTATCTTTCAAAATCTTTTTTTGAAATTTATCTAAAATTAACTTAATTTCTTTTTGTTTTTTTTCCATCTCTTTAAGCTGCCCAGTGGTAAATTCTGGAGCCTTAGCAATAGTTGGTTGTTCCATTTACTTAAAATTCATTAGAATTTTTATAAAGGTTTTGGTTTATAACTAAATTTTCTTTATATATCCTTGGGGATTTTTTCAAAACATATTCCCGTTTCATCGCAGTTATTTTATCTGGATAAGATTCAGAGTAAACTAATTTTTTAAAACCTTTAGATTTAACATATTTAGAACCCTTCCCCGCTTTATGTTTTTTCATTCTTTTTTCAAGATCAATTGTATATCCAGTATAATATGCGCCATTCCAACATTCAACCATATAGACATAATGAGCCATAACAATTAATAAAAAGAAAAATATATAAAATTATCATATTAATTAAATAAGTATGGCTACAGCAATATTTATAAAGTGGAATCAAATTTGGAAAATATGTTAATCGAATTTGGAAAAGGGTCGGAAAAACAAATAATAGAATTTTTGGAAGATTATCAAAAGAAAATTGAAAATTTCTTAAATGGTAATATGACTGATATTGAAATGTCAGATTATGCAATTAGAAAATTTGTGACTGAAGAAAAATTTTCAGATGAATTGGGAAAATATGATAAAAACATTTTAAAATTAAAAAGAGATATGGATATCTCTCATCCAGATTGGACTATTGAAAAGAAAGAAGAATGGGCCAAAGATTCATTAGAAATTTGTAAAAAATTGTTGAAAAAACACAATTTTTAATTTTAAAAAAAAGAAAAAATTAAAAATTAAATTCTTCTGTACCAAATTCATCTAAATCCATCAATTCTTCATCAAAGTTATCAAGTGAAGCGAGATCTGATTTCAATTCATCTGTTGCAGGTTCACCAACAAAATCTGTAGATTCTGCGACGCAACCAGACATTAACAAAAGAAAAACAACTAAAGTTAGTTTAATCATTCTGAATCTCCCAAATTGGGGAAATCGCCAGTAAAGGATCTGTAAATTTTTACTAATTCTCGCAAAGATTTATGGGACTCACGCAAATATTTTTTAGAATCACTAAGATAATCTTTTATTTCCCTTAATAACTTATCAAAATCCTGCAAATTGTCCATTCTTGAATAGACTGCTTTGGCATTCGAATAATCTTCCTTAGCAAATTTAATTTTGGAATCAAAATCAGATAGTAAGTTTTGCATTTCCATTACCTGATCATTATCTTGATTTAGTGTGTCAATTTTGAAATGTAACCTTTCAGATAATCTCTCAGCGCGGGAGATTACATTATTCGTTCTTTCAGTTAAAATAATTCCAACATATTTTTTCAATTCTACTCGAGTTGATCCCCAATATTCCCTCACATCTTTTGAAATTTCACGCAATTGGTGAATATCTTTTGCAGATTCAACTTCTAATTGGAATTCATCAATTTCCAACAAATATCCATTTAATTCAGATATGACTTCATTTTGTAATTCTTCATCTTGGATTACTCTTTCTGCCCAATTTGCCAGTATATTTATATGTGCATCAATTCTTTCTAATGTTTTGGAAACAAAATTTTTTGCGATTCCAAATTTTTCTTCTTGCTCATCCACTGACAACTTATCAAATCGTTTATACTGTTTTTTTGCAGAAATATACTCTTCCTTTGCATTACTCCATTCTTCTTTGACTAATTTATATTCTCCCCTAAGAGAATCATATTCTCCCATCAATCTTTGATCTTTGTCATTCAAAGATGCTTCAACTTGCATTGAACCAAATAGGAACAATCCAACAAAAACCATAATCATTATTTTATTCATTTTTTCCTCCACACGCAATTTATTGCGATAATATAAAATTGCCAAGGTTATTTATAAAGAAACTTTTTCTGAACACTTCAAAAAGCTTTAGGAAGCTTATTTAGAAAATAAAATTTACAGAAAGTATTTAAAACGTTATTTCTATTAATGATTATGAACAAAATAATTCTAATATTTGTGATCCTCCTTTGTATTGTAAATGTTCAGGGGGCAACACTGCATGGGAGTACATATAATCTTGATTTTGATTTAATTACTAATACCCTAATTGAAATAAATTCAGAACCAAAACAGAGTATGATTGCGAAAGAAGGCGCATATACATTCAAATTAAACAATGGCAATTATGTAATAAATGCGAAATATTATTCCGGAGATGAAATTATTGCCAGCACTCAAGAAAAAATAAATATAATTGAAGAGGGAGATTATGTTCTAGATTTGATTCTATTCCCAACATTTGATAATGTTGAAGCAGATTTTGAAATAGATTTAGAAGAAGAAACAAATTATCTAATCCCAATAATTATTACAATTTTAGCAATATCAATAATAATTGCATTAACAAAGAAAAAGAAGAAAATAATCGAAGAAAATGATGAATTAGATGATGTTTTAAACTTAATTAAGAAAGAGGGTGGAAGAATTACCCAGAAAAATATCAGGAAAAGCTTAGGATTGTCCGAAGCAAAAGCAAGTTTGATAATCACAGAATTAGAACATAAAGAAATTATCAAAAGAATAAAAAAAGGCAGAGGGAATATAATCATTTTACAAAAATAGAAATCTTTTTAAAACAAAATAAAACCTAAATAATAGATGGGCTTGTGGCGTAGTCTGGTAGCGCAATTCGTTTACACCGAATAGGTCCCCAGTTCAAATCTGGGCAGGCCCACTTTTTATCCTAAATATTTATTAAATAAACTTAAAGCTTTTTTCTTACTATCTGCTTTAATCAAGACCTTATCTCTGAAAACAGTAATTTCTTTATATCTAAATGCAGAACCATAATCAACAATTCCTTTAAACAATTTTTTTAAATCATTAATCTTATTTTTAGAATAAACAATATAACTTTTTCTTCCGCATAAATTAATAATCTTTGAAACTTTATTTCCCGAAAGATATTCATAATTACCGGAACAAACAGAACAATCACCCTTTCCAATTTTAATCTTATCAAACTGATTATCAGAAAGATCGAATGACATCAAAGATTTCTCAAATTTATCAGATATTAAAACTTTCAAACATTCACTAACTTGGACAGAAGAAATCAAAGATGTGATGGAACTCAAAACACCCAAACTTTCACAATTACCGAACGCATTCAGATTAGCAAAAACACAATTAAAACATGGGCCGCCAGGAAAAACATTCAAAACATATCCTTTAGATCTAACTGCAGATGCATGAATCCAATGAATCTTATTGAGGGAACAATAATCATTAATTAGGAATCTCGTTTCGAAATTATCTGTACAATCCAATACCACTGAAGATTTAATTAAATCAATATTGGTATGATCTAAATTATCAAAAATACTAGTAATTTTAATATCACCATTAATCTCATTGAGTCTTGCCTTGGCGACTTCGACTTTTAATTTTCCCACATCTTTTTCTGTAAACAAATGTTGCCTTGGCAAATTATCTAATTCAATGTGATCCCTATCAATTAAAACTAACTCTCTAATTCCTGCACGAACCAATAATGATGCACTCAGGGTGCCCAATGCGCCAACACCCACAATACATACTTTAGAATTTTCTAATTTTTTCTGGGAATTTTTACCAATAA
>JABJPM010000019.1 GCA_018663865.1 Candidatus Woesearchaeota archaeon
ATTGTAATAAAGAATGGATTCAGATTAAGATTTTTTGAATGTCCAAAATGCAATCAGAAATGGGAACACCCTACAGATTTCAAAGAATATGGGGAGTTTATGGCGTTAAGGAAAAGGCATTTCGATGTTAAATTAAGAATGGTCGGAAACAGTTTCTCAGTAACAATACCGCGAGAAATAATAGATTTTGAAGAAAAGTTTATCCAAATGGAAAAAGAAATGGGCAAAATGATGCGACTTTCACTGGAAGAGCCAGGAAAGATATCGATATATTTTAAAAAATTAATGGAGTGAGAAAAATGGCAAAAAATACAGAAGTCAATTTAAAAGTTATGGAAGCAATGCAAGAAGAAGCATACAAAGGAATAGTTAGAATAGATTCTACACAGATGAAAGAGATTGGAATTCATGCTGGAGACATAGTTGAAATCGAGGGCGCAAGGAAAACAGTGGGAATTGTGGACCGAGCATATCCTGCAGATATAGGGCAATCAATAATCCGAATGGATGGTATTCTTAGAAGAAATGCTAAAACCGGAATCGGAGAACAAATCAAAGTAAGAAAGACAGAGTACAAGGAAGCAAAAAAAATTACAATTGCACCTGCCCAAAAAGGTGTAATGATTCAAATTCAAGGCAATCCAGAGGGAATAAAAAGATCTTTACTGGGCAGAGCTGTTGTAAAAGGAGATATTCTTTCTTTGGGTGGGGCAACAAGGAGAAGCAAAACTTTCAGATCATCCGGAAGTCCGTTTGAAGATATCTTCGAACAATTCGGAGAAATGTTGGGGGGAGCGCAAGGGGGATTTATGGGATCTATTGGCGCACTAAAATTTGTAGTAGCAGATTCAAATCCTACTGGCCCAGTAATAATTACAGAAAATACCCAATTAAAAATTTCTTCAAAAGCAATTGAAATTGCAGACGAAGCACCAATACCGGATGTAACTTATGAAGATCTTGGAGGGCTTGCCGACGAGATTACAAAAATCAGGGAAATGGTGGAAACCCCAATGAAACATCCCGAATTATTTCAAGCATTAGGTATTGAACCTCCAAAAGGAGTTTTATTACATGGCGCTCCAGGAACTGGAAAAACATTGTTGGCGAAAGCTGTAGCAAACGAATCTGAAGCAAATTTTATGCTAATTAATGGTCCAGAAATAATGAATAAATTTTATGGGGAATCTGAAAAAAAAATCAGACAAATCTTTGAAGAGGCAGCAGAAAAATCACCATCCATAATATTTATAGATGAAATTGATGCAATTGCTTCAAAGAGGGAAGATACCCATGGAGAAGTAGAGCGGAGAGTAGTTGCTCAATTATTGACTATGCTGGATGGATTAAATACAAGGGGAAATGTAGTAGTAATTGGGGCCACAAATAGGCCAAATTCCCTCGATGAAGCATTAAGGAGGCCCGGAAGATTCGATAGAGAAATTATTTTCGGAGTTCCAGATCAAAAGGGAAGATTAGAAATTTTGAAGATTCATACAAGAAATATGCCTCTTGGAAAAGATATCGATTTAAAAGAAATTGCAAGATTAACTCATGGTTTTGTTGGTGCAGATATCCAATCATTAGCAAAAGAAGCGGCAATGAATGTATTAAAACGAAATTTACCTTCTTTGAAAATAAAAGAAAAAGAAAAAATTCCTCAAGAATTTTTAGGAAAATTGAGAATAACTGATAAAGATTTTAAAGATGCACTAAAACTAGTAAGGCCATCTGCAATGAGGGAAGTATTAGTTGAAAAACCAAATGTTACTTGGGACGATATTGGCGGATTAGAAAAATTAAAACAAGAATTAAAGGAAGTAGTGGAATGGCCTTTAAATCATGCAGAAGCATTTGAAAGGATTGGAATAAAAGCCCCAAAAGGGGTTTTATTATATGGTCCTCCTGGGACAGGGAAAACAATGTTGGCAAAAGCTGTAGCAAACGAATCTGAAGCAAATTTCATCTCCATCAAAGGCCCAGAATTAATTTCTAAATGGGTAGGAGAATCAGAAAAAGGAATCAGAAAAATATTTGAAAAAGCAAGGCAGGCATCCCCTACAATAATATTTTTCGATGAAATTGATGCAATTGCTGGAGCAAGAGGTTCCGGAGGCGGAAGTAAATCCACCGAAAGAATGGTAAATCAATTATTGACAGAAATGGATGGACTTGAAGAATTAAATGATGTGGTAATTATTGCAGCAACCAATCGTCCAGATTTAGTTGATCCAGCATTATTGAGGCCGGGAAGATTTGATAGGATAATTATGGCCCAAGTCCCAGATCAAAAAGCGAGGGAGCGGATATTGAAAGTCCATACCGAAAATATGAAAATTGCAAAGGATGTAAATATACTAGAAATTGCCAAAAAAACGGAATTTTATACAGGATCTGATCTAAATTCAATAACAAGGGAAGCTGCAATGATCGCACTGAGGGAAGACATAAATGTTAAAGAAGTAAAAAAAGAACATTTTGATAAAGCTTTGAAAAAAGTTCGAGCCTCTGTTACAGAAAAAGATTTAGAAAAGTATAAACAAATCGAAGAAAATTTTCTTAGAACTGCAAGAGGGGCAGCAATAAAAGAAATGAGTTACATGGGTTAACAAACCTATTTTCTTTTTTTTATTAACCATAATCTTTATATATTCCTAACTGCATATTTTCAACATAGAGGGGTGTAGGTTAATTGCATAAAAAGAGGATAAAAGATAAAGACTATTTTTATACCAGTATAAGGGATGAAAATGGAAAAGTAAAAACAATTTATCTAGGTTCGGATAAAAAAAATGCAAAATTAAAAGAGAGAGAGTTAGGCTTATCAAAAAGTAGTGCAGGAATTAACCTACCAAAGTTTTCAATAGTTCTAATAATTTTAGCAGTTTTTCTAACGGGATTTTTTACAACAACAGGATTAGACATTTTGAACATAACAGAAGATTCAAATGAAGAAATAATTCTAGGCGAACAAATACAAGAAAAAGAAGAAAAACAAAATAAAAAATCAGAAAAAAACGAAACCGATATAGAAGTTGTAGAGTTAACAAATGAATCTATTTCAGAAAAAAAAGTTAAGAAAATAATCCAGAATGAAACTACATATAATATAACTAAAGGGAATCAATCTCCCTCAAATGAATCTCAATCAAATATTTCTCAGAAGATAATTCAAAATCAATCCGAAACAAGAAATGATACAATAAATTTTACTGCAGGGGAGATAATAATAAACGAATCCGAATCAAATACAACATCTAATGAAACAAATATAACCACTCCCGAAATAAATGACTCGATTCAGGGTGGGCAATCATCCCAGGATTCAAATGAACAAATTATTCAAATAAATGAAACAGAATCCAATGCAACTATTAATGTGAGTGAAAATTTAGATTCCAATGAAACATTAATAACAAATCAAACAAATATAACACAAACAGAAGAAACAACTCAATATGCTGCCGTTATCAATCAACCAGTAAAATGGAAAAAAAGAGTATTATTTACCAGTTCTTCAAATGAAACTTTAATAAAAATTCCCAAAGATGCAACAAATATTTCTATAAATGAAATAATAAATGGCGAGAAAATAGAAATAAATGAAGACCAGATAATATTTGAAAATGAAAATTCAAAAGGATTACTAGCAATAACAGGGGCATTCATAATAAATAATGATCAATATTCATTTTTCAATAATTTCTTGGGAAACATATTCAAATGGACTGGGTTAGCAGTTTATGATGATGAATTAATTGAAGAAGAACAAGAAATAACAATAACGGAAGAAATAGAAGAATTAGAAATTGAATATGAGACTCTTGGACCGATTGCAACAGAAACAATAACAAATGATTATGAAAAACAAGTAGTAATTTCTTCAGAAATACATTATGAGAATATATTGGCATACACGACGATAACAAATTCTCAAATAGATTCTATAAATTTGTACTGGATAGTAAATGGAACTAAAGAAAAATCAAATTTCACTGGATATGATTCTGATGGCGATGAATTAATAGATTACATTGAATGGATAGTGCCACATTTATCTAATCAAACCTATGAAATAATAATTATCACCAAGGCAGTTCATTTGGATGAAAATAAAGATATTATATCTGATGTTTATGATTTCGTTAAGGCTCAAGATGATAATTACACTTTAGTTCCCACTGGAAATTATTTAAGGGTTACTTTTGAACAAGAATTAGACAGCTCTAAAGATATTACTATTTATTCAAAAAGTAATGGTACTGGGGGGATCGAAGTCTATGGGCAAGATGATAATGAAAGTTTAGCAACATTTTCAAATATTTCTTCAGAAGGAGAATACAAAATATATTTAACCAATCTAATTGGAAACCAAGATACTTTTGATTTAAAAATTCTAGACTCTGACATAGAGTTTGATTATGTGGTAGACCCCGTCTACAATTCGGGCAATTCATTAACTGCATATGAAAAAGGGGCAAGTTTAATGCCGAGTAATCCATTTGATTATGATTCGGAAGCAACAAGTTCAGATTATACTGCGATTAGTACAAGTAATAATGCAAGGTGGATAACTCAATTAGTATCCTCAAATAATAATTATTATAACAGTCAAATATTCCTATTCAATATAAGTGAAACGCCTGCCATGGTGGATAATTTAACAATTTCATGGGAAGGATATGGGGATTTAACTTCAGGATATAACACTTATATGAAAATTTGGAATTGGACAAGTGACACATGGTATCAATTGGGTGTCCAGGATTTTAGTGGACTTGGACAAGATCTCACACTAACAGAATCAATTATCTCTGGTACAACGGATTTTATTAATTCTTCAACAAATGAAGTTGCAGTACTGATGTCAAGTAAACACCACTATTCTGCCCCAAGATGTTTTGTCGCAAATACAAAGATAATTATGTCCGATGAATCGGAAAAAAATATAGAAGATGTACAAATTGGGGATACTGTTAAATCTTGGGATCAACAAACTAGTGAAATTGTTAGTTCAACAGTTACAAAACTCTCACAACCAATTCATGATGATATGATAAGTATAATGTTTGAACATGCTGAAAATATCAATACCTTCGACCACCCATATTGGGTTGTTGGAAAAGGATGGGCCTCCCATCGTCCAGATTTAACAAATGAGAAATATGATATTGGTGAAATCAAACAATTAAACATCGGAGATGTTTGCCTATGGAAAGAAGGAGATAAATTAATAGAATCAAAAATATTAGATATTGACGCGATGCCAGGAGATGTCCAAACCTATATTTTTGAATTAGATAATGCGCACACATTTTTTGCCAATGGAATTTTAACTCATAATAAAAAATCACTATATACAGATTACATTGAATTAGATGTTGCAGCAACACAGTCAAGACTCTACCTGCCCACAGATGAAATAACTGCTGCATATATTGCAAA
>JABJPM010000020.1 GCA_018663865.1 Candidatus Woesearchaeota archaeon
CTATAAAGTCCAATACTCTAACCGATTGGGTATCTTAAAGGATATCCGGTTAAACGAGAATATATTATTGTTTGAGTGTGGTGGAGATATATTATCCAATTTTTTAAAATATTCCAAAACTTTTAATCATAAATCAAAAGAATATGCGCTTAAAAGCTTTAATCATTTCTAAAATATTTTAACATCATAATCGCCTAAAACTTTTAAGCGAAATAAATTTTTACAAAAATTTAACTCTCACTTTCACCAATGTAAAAAATCTTTTCACCGTCGAGGGAATTAATAAGATTTATATACTATCATTTTCAAAACTTAAGTAATCATATTTATAAAAAAGGAGGTGAAATAATTTGGGAAAAATTATAGCAAAAAATGTTATCGAGCGAAAGCCAGGTTTTCTGTACTATGTAGATGGGAAAGGAAATGTTTGTGAAGCGAAGATGGCTAGAGGCGGAAAGAAAAAGAAAAAAGTTACTAAGAAAAAAGTAGTAAAGAAAAAGGTAACAAAGAAAAAAGTAACTAAAAAGAAGAAATAATTTCTTGACATTTTACTCTCACTCTAATAAAGTGAGACTTTATTTTTTTTAAAATAATTAACCCATATAACTAACTTCTTTTCGTTGTTTCGTTGTTTTAGTACCATTAGTTTTTTTAATTAAATTTTTAAGTTTAATTTCGAAACCTTCTGCCTTTTTAATTAACGGTTTTGGATCTACTTCCAATCCGAGGTAAGAATCTAAGACTTTTATTATTCTCGCAGATGCCCTACTATCCGGTAACTTACTATTTGTTTCTGCAAATATGCACGACAGCGGGGACTTTTTTTGAAATTTGGATAATAATGCGGCGGCAACACCCATAATTATTCCTTCATTCAATCTTTCAGTACCATGATTTGCCCATTCCTGATTATTATTTGAAATGTGGAAAACTTTTGAACTAACTTTTTTTGTAGCCCCGATCCCTTCCACACAAACAACTTCTTTCGCTTTTAATAAACTAGAAACTTGGTTAACTGCCTCTGCCAATTTCCATTCAACTCCATTAACATTTGTAACTGCATGCAAAAATACCAAATTATATCTTTTCGAATAAAAAATTCCTAATGGGTCAACTACCTTGCCATCATGGATTGCTATCAATGGATTCATTTCATCAAACCAAATATATCCTATTTTTTCTACATCTTCTATATGGTCAATCAAATACTCCAAAGTAATCGTACCGACAAGTCCAAATCCTGGAAATCCACCAATTATTGTAACCCCAGTTGGTTTTTTTAATAGTTCTATTTTCATTATACCTATTTCAGGAAATCCACTTTATATATTTTTCTCTTATTTATTGAATAAAATGGGAGATATCTATTTAGTAAAATATATAAATGCCAACTACGATTTTTAACAATGGCTGATTTACAACTTGTGAATTATATAAAAAGACATTTAGAAAAAGGATACACAAAGCGTGAATTAGAAAATATTTTATCAAAAAATAATTGGAACAAAAATGAAGTGAAACAGGCATTCAGAATAATAGAAACAAAAAAGAAAATGCCCAAGCCAGTACAAAAACAAAAAAATTCAGAAAAAAAAATCACACAACCAAATTTTGAACAAATTAACACTTTAAAAAATTTCATCATCTCCATTCGTGCGAGAAAAGTGGACGATGCAAAGATACGAGAAGCACTATCAAAAAAGAAATGGCCAGAGAAATCAATTGATCTAGCATTTTCAGAATTAAAAAAAGAAAATAAAGAAAAACCCTCTCAAAAAACATTTGTAAAGCCGGCCATACAAAAAAAACCAAGGCAACCATTCAATTTTAAAAAATTATTGCCCTATTTAATCGGAATAATTGTGTTAACAATAGTATTGACTGGAACAATATTCATCTCCCAATATGTAGTGGGCCTATCCACATATGAGATAAAAATTAACGGAATGCAGGAAACAGGAAAATGCAAAAGTTTAGATTGTTCAGATATGAAAAATTTTGCATTCAATCATGCAAATGAAAAGTTAATATTATACTTTGGCATTTCAATAATAGTTTCATTATTGATGGCAGGACTATATGCTTTCGAAAAAATAAGGACTGCGGCACTATGGGGCGCAAATTTACTATACTTTGGATTTTTAATATTCATTGCATACACTTGGATGAGTTTCATATAATTTTCAAAACTCTTTTAAACCGATATATTTCTCAAAAAGTAGTTTATGGGCTCATAGCTCAGCTTGGCTAGAGCACTTGGCTCTTAACCAAGGGGTCGCGGGTTCAAATCCCGTTGGGCCCATAACTCTTATTTATTAGAAATTTTTTTAAATGCGACGCGCCCAATGAGACCATGGAAATAAAAATCTATAACACATTGTCGAAAAAATTAGAAAAATTTAAACCATTAGATTCGAAAAATGTAAGGATTTATGTTTGCGGTGCAACAGTGAATGATGTTCCACACCTTGGCCATGCAAAACAACAAATATCATTTGATATTCTTAGAAAATTTTTAATTTTTATGGGGTACGGGGTAAAATACGTTTCAAACATAACTGATATAGAGGACAAAATAATAAAAAAATCTAATGAGCTGAACATCCCAATAAATGAATTAACAAAAAAGAATGAAGAAATTCACAAAGAAGATTACAAAAAGATAAATGTCTTGGCCCCGGATGTGCAGCCACATGCAACAAAATATATCTCGGAAATGATAGACCTAATTGAGAGATTAGAAAAAAAAGGATTCACATATTCAATTGAAGGGGATGGAATTTATTATGATATTTCCAAATATAAAAAATATGGATCCCTATCTCGCCAAAAAATAGGCGATTTACAAAGTGGAACTCGAGTAAAAATTAATGAAAATAAAAAAAATCCAGGAGATTTTGTTCTATGGAAATTTTCTAAAAATGACGAACCATCTTGGGAGAGTCCCTGGGGCGGGGGAAGGCCAGGATGGCACATAGAATGTTCTGCAATGTCCCATTCAATCTTAGGTTTACCCTTCGATATTCATGCAGGTGGGCAAGATCTGATTTTTCCACACCATGAAGACGAAATAGCTCAAAGTGAGGCAGGATACGGGGAGAAGATGGCAAACTATTGGATGCACAATGGTATGGTGAATGTTAACGGAGAAAAGATGTCAAAATCTTTGAATAATTTCAAAACAATTAGAGAATTATTGAAAGCATATAGTCCGATGGTAATAAGGTATTTTGTTGTGTCCTCACATTATCGAAAACCAACCGATTTCTCAACAAATGCACTAAATGATTCAAAGAATTCATATGAGCGAATCAAACGATTAACTTTGGAATTAAAAGATGATGGGAAAATAAATAAAAAAAGTTTAGAACTTTTCAAAAAAGCGATGTCCGAGGATCTAAATACGTCGAAGGCATTAGCAGTAGTTTGGGAATTATTGAGAGATTCTTCAAAAAATGGAAAATATCAATTCATAAAAAAAATAGATGAAGTATTTTGCTTAGATTTATTGAAAGAAGATAATCTATTAATTCCCATCGAAATCTCAGTTCTTGCAAAAGATAGGGAAAAAGCAAGAAAAGAAAAAGATTGGAAAAAATCAGATGCTATTCGGGATGAGCTATTAAATAAAGGATGGACTATCGAAGATTCTTCAAAAGGTCCAAAATTAAACAAGAAAATTAATTAAATTTTTTATCAAAGATTTCTTTACACTCACTTTCCTTCCAATAAACCACGTGCGATGCACGTTTCTCGAATAATGAAACTGCAAGTCTAATTAAGTCGCTTTGATAATCTTTTAAATCTGATTCAGAAAATAATTTTCGAGAATCCCCTATGCACTCTTTCATTAATTTTATATTTTCTATTCGTGCATTTTGCTCAACTATACTCTCATTTTCAGAATTTAAGTTAATTTCCTCCCATACGGGGTAAGTAGTTTTATTGTCCGTACGAGGGAAACTTTTAGAAAAACTCATAAAATATCTCTAATTCGTTCAATATGGTCTGCTATCTTTTCACCATTTTCAGTTAATTGGATAGTCTTTATTCTGCCCTTTTTTTCAAATTGAACCAATTTATTTTTTTCCATTTCCTGCAAGATTTTCACAGCATGGGAATAAGTGCAATCTACCTCTTTCGCCAAAATCGAACCATATTTTGCTTTGTTATTATTTCGCAAAGCAACTAATATCATCGACGGTTTTCGTCTAAAAAATACTTCAAAAATATCTTTATTTTCCATTCATTTTCACCTTGTCTTGTAGTATCAAATCTATATATAAACCTTTATATGTTCTAAAGCTATATTTCCTAGAATATACATTATTCATGATAAAAGGGAGTAACAAAACCTTTATATAACTATTTTTTTTCTAAAAAATATGCTTAGTATAAAATTTATAAGGGAAAGTGCGGAATTAATTAAAAAAAATCTAGAAAGCCGTAATCAAGAGGAAAAAAAAGAGTGGATCGACAAAATTCTTGTAAATGATGTTAGATGGAGAAATCTAAAACAAAAGGCAGACAAACTAAGAAATAAAAGAAATACCTTGACTGGCGAAATAAAAGATTTGAAAAAACAAGGGAAAGAAGTTGGACCAAGAATAAAATTAGCAAAAGAAATCCCCTCAAAAATTCAATCAATCGAGTCAGAAATGGAAGAATTAAAAAATCAAAACAATTCTTATCAAATTCAATTGCCAAATATTCTACATAACTCGACACCATTGGGAAAGTCAGAGGGAGATAACATCCCATTTAATTTTTATATTGAAGAACCAAAAAAACCAAAGTTTGAATTGCGTTCCCACGTAGATCTTTTAGAAAAATCAGCATTAGCAAATTTTGATGCAGGACGAAAGAATGCAGGCCAGGGATTTAATTATCTTATGGGGGATATGGCAAGATTGGATATGGCAATCCAAAATTATGGTGTGGATTATTTAACAAAGAAAGGATTCCAGCTAATTGGGGTCCCATTATTGATGAACAAAGACGCACTAAAGGGCGCAGTAAATTTTGAAGATTTCCGGGATGTAATCTATAAGGTAGAGGGGGAAGACCTTCATTTAATTGGTACGGGGGAGCATCCGTTAGTTGCATTATTCAAAGACAAAATTTTCAATAAAAAAGATTTGCCTATAAAAATTTGCACATTAACACCATGTTTTAGAAAAGAGATAGGGGGGCATGGGGTAGATTCAAAAGGAATTTTCAGAATGCATCAATTTTACAAAGTTGAACAAGTAATAATTTCAAATCAAGAAGATTCGTATAGTCATTTGGAAGAAATGCAAAAAATTTCAGAAGATTTTTTCAAATCAATGAAAATCCCATTTAGAGTTATAAAAATTTGTTCAGGTGATTTAGGTTCAAAGATGTCAAAACAATACGATATCGAGGCATGGTATCCTCGAGAACAGAAATATAAAGAGGTAACTTCCGCAGGAAATACAACTGAATATCAGGCGACAAAACTAAATACGAGATATATTGATGAAGATGGCGAAAAAAAATATGTACATATGCTAAACAATACTATGGTGGCAACATCGCGAGCAATGGTATCAATACTTGAAAATTTTCAAAATGAGGATGGGACAATCAATGTTCCAAAACCATTGAGAAAATATATAAACAAAAAGAAAATAGGGGGATTCAAAAAATGAATGGAGAATTTGACAAAGACACACAAGAATTTAATGTATATGGTACTGAGGCAAGGGAAGAATTGACTGCAAATGACGAGATCGATGCTGATGAAGAAGGGTTCATGCAAGGTTATGAAAGTGATGCAAATGCCGCATATTGTGACAATTGTAAAAAAGTTTTAGAAAAGGCCCATCTTGAAAAAGAAATTGATAGTGATATCTATACATTCTGTTCTGATGAATGCGTAGAAGAATTTGAAAGAAAAAGAAAATCAGGATAATCCTGATTTTATTTTATTATTTTAAGAAAAATTTATAAAGTATATACTTGAACATATATTTCTATGACAGAATTAATAATCACTGAGAAACCAATGGCGGCATTAAAAATAGCTGCAGCACTAGGAGATTCAAAACCAATAAAAAAAACAAAAGGAAAATCTGTTTATTATGAAATAACCAGAAATAAAAAAGAAATTCTAGTTGGTTGTGCAGTGGGGCATTTATATGGATTATCTGAAAAAACAAAAACAAAATGGGGAACATATCCAATTTTTGATATAATGTGGAAACCAAAATATGATATTGATAAAAATGCAAAATATACAAAATCCTATGTCTCCTTGTTAAAACAATTAGGAAAAAGGGCAGACAAATTTACTGTAGCAACAGATTATGATCTTGAGGGCGCAGTAATTGGTGCAAATGTAATAAAACAAACATTAAAATTAAAAAATGCAAAACGTATGAAATTCTCAACATTAACAAAAGATGAATTAAATGAATCTTATAATAATGCTTCAAAAGATTTGGATTTCAATATGATTGATGCGGGAGAAACAAGACATTACTTGGACTGGTTCTACGGTATAAACATCACTAGCGCATTATCCACTTCAGTAAAACTGGCCACAGGAAGATTCAAAATACTTTCTTCGGGAAGGGTGCAGTCACCAACATTAAAAATAATTGTAGATAAAGAAAAAGAAATTAAAAAATTCATTCCAAAAACATATTGGGAAATTCATCTAGATGGGATGCATAAAAAATCAAAGATTTTGGCAAAACACAAGGAAGACAAAATATTCAATAAAAAGAAAAAAGAAGAAATATTAAAAAATGTCAAAGGGAATGATGCAAAAGTTTCTAAATTAAATGAAATTGAAAAAAATCAAAATCCTCCGACACCCTTCGATTTAACAACATTACAAATGGAGGCCTATCGCCATTTGAAGATTTCACCAAAAGATTCTGCGAAAATTGCTCAAGAACTTTATATCTCAGGATTAATTTCATATCCTAGGACATCTTCTCAAAAATTACCAAAGTCAATAGGATATAAAAAAATACTAAAGGGATTAGCTAGATCTTATAAAAAAGAGGCAGAAGAATTATTGGGGAAACAAAAACTAACCCCTCATGAGGGGAAAAAATCAGATCCTGCGCACCCAGCAATTTATCCGACTGGAGAAAAAGCCTCACTATCTGGGAAAAATGCAAGATTATTCGATTTAATAGTTCATAGATTTTTTGCAGTATTTGGAAAGCCAGCAAAAAGATTAACAGTATCTGCACAAATAGAGATAAATAATGAAATTTTTACTTTGGCCGGAACAACGACTACAGAACCAGGATGGCACACACTATATGGCAAATATGCAAAATTTAAGGAAGTAGAATTGCCAAAAATGAAAGAGGGTGACGAAATAAAGATTAAAAAAATAGCCGATGAAGAAAAACAAACACAACCGCCCTCCAGATATTCTCAAGCATCAATCATAAAACAAATGGAGAAATTAGGACTTGGTACAAAATCAACAAGGGCAATAATTATTGATACACTCTATAATAGGGGTTATGTGGAGGGAGATCAATTAGAGGCAACGGAATTGGGAATGAATATTGTCGAAGTTTTAGAAAAGTATTCGCCAAAAATGTTAGATGAAGGGTTAACTAAACATTTCGAAGAAGAAATGAATGCGATACGCGAGGGTAAAACAAAAAAAGAGAAGGTAATCGATGAAGCAAGAAATATATTAATAGAAATTTTAGAAAAATTCAAAAAAAATGAAAAAAAATTAGGCAAGGAATTATCAAAAGCCACAATAGATACCGAAAATAAATTAAGAGAAATAGGTGTTTGTCCAAAATGCGGGGAAGGAAAATTAATCATTATCCATTCAAAAAAAACAAGAAAGAGATTCATTGCATGCAATGCATACCCAACTTGTAAGAACACATATGGGCTGCCACAAAAAGGATTAATAAAAAAAGAAAAACTATTATGTAAACATGATGAATATCCTCAGGTGAAAGTAATTACAAAAGGCAAAAGGCCATGGATATTATGCCTAAATCCTGCCTGCCCAGGGAAAGAGGATTGGAAATCTTCGAAACCTGCATATAAATTTCCCTCAACCGAACAGAAAGATAAAAAGAAAATCAAATCTTCTTAATTCCCGAATTATGAATCTCAAAATGAACAATATCCCCTAAAGGTTTCAACATAACAGCCCTCCGCGGATTCTTTTTTAATTCAATTAAATATTTTCCAAAATTTCTAACCATATTGCCCCCTACGCCCACATTTTCTCCGTCAGGTTTCGTATATATCTGATTTAAAATTAGGACTGGGATGTCATTCCTAAATGCTATTTTCCTAAGTTTATTCAAACCACCAAAAATTTTTTCATTAACATATTGGTGATTCTCCTCTTGTAATGCCTTACGATATTGCATGCCCAATGTATCTATGATTATCGCCCCAAATTTACCAACTTTCATCAATGTTTCCAAATTATCAAACACCTGGACTTGCTCAGAGAAATTTTTTATATTCAGCACAACCACATTTTCCAAAAGTCCATCACACCCAGGATCAAGTTGTTTTAATCTATCTGCGGAAAACCCATTTTCACTATCTATAAATAATACTCTGCCATCTTTCGCATAATTTAATATTGTTTCAAATGCAATTGTGGTCTTCCCACTAGCGGCTGGACCATAAACTAACGTAATCAATCCATTTTTCAAATCAAACAACATAGTTTTAAAGATAACCTACAAATTAAAAACCTTCCTTTTTACAACCAAAAACTATAAAAACAAATTCATCTTCCCCAAAATTAATGAATACCAACAACAATTTAGCCGGAATCTATAAAGGATGGAGGGAGATTGATGTTTCTGACGACATTTTACAAGTTTTCTGCCAATCAAATGCGCCAGTTTCTTTAGAAGGGAAATTGGAAGGCGACATAATTGGAAAATTTCAAAATTTAAATCCTAACGAGTATATTCTATTAAATCCTGGAACAGAGAAAGAAGTTATTGTAAAATCCTTATACGATGAAAGAAATCCAGAAATTCCATTAATTGCAAGATTGGA
>JABJPM010000021.1 GCA_018663865.1 Candidatus Woesearchaeota archaeon
AATATCCATATCATCAATTGCCTCATTAAAAACAAAATTATTCAATTCGACAACACCAGGAAAATCTAGCTCTGGAACTTTTTGATCTTCATTAGATCCTTCTAACAAAGATAAATTGAAATCTCTTTTAGTTTCACCTTCGAAACGAATATTCAATTTATTTGTTTCTTCATTTAATTCAAAAATAACACTATCGCTTGCTTTTGATCTTCCAAGAACTTGTTTTAAACTATCTAAACTCAAAACAATACTTTCTTCTTCTTTAACATTATATTCTACAAAAGAACTACTCAATAATCTAAAAACAATCATTGCAACATTAGCAGGATCCATAGCAACAATTTCTAATTTATCAGAATCAAATTTTATTTTTACATCACTAACTAAATCAGATATTATGCCCACACTGTCTTTCAATAATTTTGGCTCTGCTAATACAAATTTCATTTTAGAAAAGAAAAAGAGAATATGCTTTTAACTATTACTATTCTAAAGACTATATTAATACGCCCTCCACCGGTGGGCGCATTTAACACATTCAAAAAATCTAGTTTCTGGTTCATCACTAGACCTAGTTTGCAAAGTCCAAAAATATGCAAATTTCCCTTTACATTTAGGGCAATCTTCTTTTATCTTTGGAAGAGTTTCAACCTTCTTATCATGAATTTCAATTTCTTGTTCTTTAGAAAGTTCAATTTTTTCTTTAAGAACAACATTCCCGGGTTTTCCACGAGGGGAATATCCGCAACTACCACATTTTAATTTATCGCCAGATGGCAACATCATCGTCCCACATTTTGTACAAAATAAATTCGCTATCATATTTTTATCAACTCCGTAAATATTATTTTTACCCATCCAAGAAAAGGAATTCTCAAAACGGCCTTACCAACAATTTTTTCCTCTCCAATTTTATTTTCGCCAAGTTCCGCAAACACACGAAGATTATTATCTCCTTTTGTTTGGAAGAATATTTCCTCATCTTCTGACCAAACCTTTACAGCACGATGGATTACTGGATACTTAGATTTAGCTTCAAAAACCATAATATCCCCCTTATTTATATCTTTCGCTTCAGTTCCGAATAAAACCATAATGTCTCCTTTATTGAATCCTTTCTTAAATGGAAATTCTTCAAACTCTTCAAAAGAAATATCATGAGATTCATACCAATCAGAATTTTCATCCCACCAAGAATCAAAATCTAATCCTTCGTGTTCCATACTTCCAGAAACAACAGCCACAATTGGAAATCCGGTTCCAAACATTAATCCAAGTCCGAAATAGATTACATACTTTACTATTAAAAATGCTAAAAAAAACGAGACAATCCAACTAAGTAAAGAATCGCTATGCCAAATAAAATTCCAAGTATTATTTAGAAGTTTTCTAAATTTCACTTTAATACTTTAATAAGTTCTGAATTTGTTTTTTTTAATTCAGCAACAGCATTCATCAACATCTTTTTGGGATCATTTCCTTCAACAACCAAAACAGGGTTGCTAACCAATGGATGTTCGATATTATAACCTGTCAACTTAACGCCAGAATCCTTCCATAATTGAGTTCTTAATGCATTAGCTAAAGTATGATCTTCGCCAATTAACTCAAGTTTCAAAGAATCCTTTTCTGAAGATAAAATTTTTAGTTCCATTTTAATCGGTTTGGAGGAAAAATATGCACTTTTAAAGCTTTCGTTTTAAGAAAAAAGAAAAAAGATTGATTTTTAATCTTAGTAGCAGATAGAGTGTTAACCTAACTGGATATATCGGCACATATTCATCGGTTAAAAAACAAATATTTTTCCCGCCCCATTAATTAAAATTTCAATACAAATAAATTAGACAATGAATTTTCGTTTTAAGAAGAAAAGAAAAAAATTAATTACAATTCCAAGAATATCCGCCATGGGCACCATGCTCTGCCATCCATGTACCAGAATCACACGAAGCAGTAAAAGTTGGACAGTTTAAACGAGAATAATCACCGTTTTGTGGCCAACATTCTGCCCCCTCATCTTCAATGCTTTCATCAAGTTCAATTACATCTGGATTAGTTAATCCAGTACTTTCAAATTTATCTCTAACATTTAACATAGATGGACTCATCTCAGGATTATTCATTCCAGAAAAAATAACAATTCCTAAAATTAAAATTCCAATAACAATTCCAATTATTTTATTATTCATTATCATCACTCTCCTTTAATGTATAACCTAATAAAAATATGTGTGTATATATGTATATCGGTTAAGAACCATCAAGATTATATAATCAGATACATTCCAAAAAATATGAAAAAAGTATTATTAATACTAATATTTCTAATCTTAATACAGCAATCATCCGCATGGGACTGGAACAATCACAAAGCAATGGTCCAAACATTATATTATGCTACGCCCTATGAAGTTCAAAGAAATCTAGATTTACAACAATTAGAAATCGGTTCAATAGCGCCAGACAAAGATTTTCATGATAATCGGCTGCACCATTATCCAAAATCCTACAATTTAACAATTCATTGGATAGAAGAAGCTGAAAAATATTTAAAAAATAAAGAATATAAAAAAACTATTTAACAACCACTAGATTGATAATCATAAAATTCTGAGTGAATATAATCTCCTCGCATATAGATAATCTCTACCTGGGTCTCACATAACTCTACATTAACACAACTAGTCTCGATGAGTACTCCTCCATCCTCGAACGCAGTATGGCAAGTTTCACATCCGCCTTCATCCCAACAATCAGTAGTAAAATTTTGAATCATATTTTCCAATTCATAATTCGATGTTGAAAGGGGAATAAATAATAAATTGAGATTATTATACACTGCCCACTCTGCACTAGATTGTATCGCACCTAAAGAAACTAACTTGAAAAGGGCATCGTCAGCAGTAGGCTGTTCAAATTTTTCAAAATAACCTTTCTTGACAAGATCTCGAAAACAATTGGTTGCCCCTTCTCTTGTAATTAAATCAAAATTCCTACAAACATCTTCGGTAATTTTTAAATCATATGAGTTCACATCTTTGTAAGTTTTTGAATCATGACTTTTACTCATCTCAGGATTATTCATTCCAGAAAAAATAACTACTCCTAAAATTAAAACTCCAATAACTATTCCAATTATTTTATTATTCATTTAAATATCACACTCCTTTTAATAACAATAAACAAAACTAACCATTTAAATATCTTTCTTAAGTAAATCTCCAATAGTTACCGAAACAGATTTTAAATCAACATCTTTAGTTGCACCTTTACTACTAGATTCTACACTTTCAATAATATCAATATTCAGAAACACAGATAATTTTTTAGCTAATCTAAAACTAGGTTTTAATTTTCCAGTCTCTAATTGATGAATGACTGACTCTTTCTCTGCCAAATCCCTTGCCAAATCTTCTTGAGTCATTCCTTTCCTTTCGCGAGCATTTTTAATTCTTCTATCAAAATCAGAAACAATAACATCAACATAAGATGGACTAGATTCAATTTCCTTTTGCAATTCTATTTTTTTATCCACAACTGGTTGATTAATAGCAACAACACTACCATGTTTTGAACAATCCAAACAAACAGTCATAACTGCACCTTCGACAATAGCATCAACCAACTCTTTCTCCCTTCCACACATATCACAATTTGCCATATTAAAAGAGAATTGAAAGAATTATATTAACTTTTCTATATCTTCGTAGCTATGTAATCCTTCAAGTTTTATTTCTTCATTAATTAATATTGTCGGGTATTCTGAAATTCCCTTCAACTCAACAAAAGAATCAACTACTGAAATGCCCATATCGATAGGCAAGGGAATTAACATAATCCCTGCGCCATATTCTTCCTTAAGAGAACTTAAAATATTAGATTGAACATTCTGAGATTGTTTAATATTGTCATCTGAAACATCATCTAAATAAAAATAAACCACAGTATCATAATCGGCCCCACATTTATCTCTCAATAAAATACTATTTAACCAAAATTCTGTTTTTAGTAAGGCATATTTTCGTTTTTCATCATCAAGACTATTTCCAAGTCTATTGAATTCCCCATAAATATCTATTTTTTTCCCATTCTCATAAATCCTATCTGAGAATCGTAGATTATCTGCTACTGCAATTTCACAAAAATCTTCTTCAATTAATTGATAAAAATCAGATCTTAGTTTTGAATCTAATACCTCGAATTGCAATTCATCGTATTGCTTTTCAATTAAACTTGTACGGTGAGATTCAATAAACATCCCGAGAGAAATCCCTACAAAAAATAATACCATGGTAAAAACTAATGCTTTTCCAAATACACTCTTTTCATTATGTTCGCTTACCATTTTGCATATCCTCTTTTCCACAAGTATAGTGAAATTATTAAAAGTATCGGAAATACAGATAAGTAAATTAAGGCATAGAAAAAGAATGCAAAATCTATTTTTATCTTAGCTTCCTTGAAAGTTTTAAATGAATAATAAATCGCTAAGCCGAATAACAATACAACCAATAGTGCAAAATAAGTGAATACGCTAGGCAATAAGTATATTTCAGAAAGATCAAACACTGCAGAATCTTGTTGAATAGAATACCTACTGAACAAAAACCAATTGTAGAGTTTACTAAATATGACCCATAAAAATACAAAAAATCCAGTAAACGAAATAACTAAATGACTTATGAAAAAAGGAATAACAAAAACTCCAAACATATTATATTCTTTCTTTCCAATTAAATGCCAATGTTTTACTAAAGTTTGGAATCCACCCACATTCCACCTAATCCTTTGATTATACCACGCTTTGACCTTTGATGGTGCAGAAGTAAAAACTTTTGCACGAATTGCCATTCTTGTTTTCCATTTATGTCTCAAAAGATTCCAGGCGATTTCAATATCCTCAGTCATAACTTTTGTATCAAATCCGCCCCCAATATCTTTCAATGCAGTTTTCCTATATGCGCTCAGGGCACCAGGAGTAACAAAAACACTATGCACTGCATCAAGCGATTTTCTAGTCCAAGCAATCAATACGTATTCCATTGCTTGACATTTTTCCAACAAATTATTTCTATTCTTGACTAATGCTGCGCCAGTCACCCCGCCTACTTTTTCATCTGCAAAATACTTCATGATTTCTTTTAAAGCATTTTTTTGAGGATATGAATCTGCATCAATGATTGCAACAAATTCATGTTTTGATTTTTTAATTGCCTTATTTACTGAATCTGCTTTTCCAGAATTGGGTTTATCTAATAAAATGACACTTTTATATTTTTTAACAACATCCACAGTTCCATCTGTACTCCCATCATTAACAACAATTATTTCCAATTTATCTTTTGGATAACCATTATCAATGATCGCTTGAAGGGTTGCACCAATCGTTTTCTCTTCATTATAAGCTGGAACAATCACACTTAAACCCTTATTAAATTCCGCGCCAGGATCGTCCATAAATTCATCCCTAATACGATAATATACCATTAAGCCCACAATGGAAACATACATCGTAGTAAGTATATAGAATAAATATACTCCTGTTAAAAATTCCATAGAAAAAGAAAAAGAAAATCAGTTATAAATCTTTTTGTGGTACATCACTCAAAGTTTCTTGCTTTTCTTTCTCAGAAATAACCAATTTATCTTTCAAATCATCCTCAATAACATCGAAATAATCATAAAATTTTTGAGTCAATTTCAAAATTTTAGTCCTTCCAAACTTTTCAGAAATTAAAAAACCCTCTTCTTTTAATTTTTTAATATGGTCATAAGATTTATTTCCCCGAGTTTTTGTGACATCGGACTGAATAGCTGGTTGTTTATACGCAATAACTGCCAAAGTTTCCTGAGTTGGCAGATCCAACTCGGCATCAGACAATAATTTTTCAGTTAAATAAAGATAATCTTTTCTGATATTTAGTTTCCACCTATCCTTATCATTTATAATTTCTAAAGCTCCACTTTTAGAAGAATATTCTTCTTTTAATTCATTTAAAGTTTGTTTAATAAAACCAATGCTCCCAATACTACTCATTTTAGAAATTTCTTCAGCATTTAAAAATCGTCCAGTTGTAAATAATACTGCTTCAATTTTATTTCTTTCTTCAGTCATAAACAAGATTAATAATATGGGATTTATAAAATTAATCTATTTTGAATCATTGAATGTCCATAATTTATTTCCCACAAAATTAAAAATAGATGCAAAAGAAATAGCAATCATTTGAGAAAAAATATACCAAATACTAAATTTCTCAACCAATATAAACATTACAAAAAGATTAATAACTAAAGCAAACAAACTAATTCCCACAAATTTGAAATATTTTTTTATAACATCTCCGCCGAAAGATTCACCAAATGTCCAAATTTTATTAAAAAAATAATTATGAGTCATACTAATTGAAAATGAAAAAATTGCAGAAATTAAATAATAAATTCCAAAAAATTCTGTAAAAATAAATAAAAATAAAAGATTTAAAATGAGCCCAGAAATTCCCACAATTCCAAATTTTAAAAATTGAATAAAATTAGAATATTTTAATTTTGAATAAACCCATAAATTTTTTAAATAATCAAAAATTTCACCAATATTTGCTTTACTTTTTCCTTTCATACGATTCACAAAAATAATTGGGATCTCCTTGATATTTTTGCACTTTAAACGAACCAATATATCTAAAAGAATTTTAAATCCTTTTGCATCTAATTTAGAACAATCAAGACATTCCCTTTTAATCAGAAAAAAACCCGTCATGGGATCCCTTACTTTTGTAAATGGGATGGATAAAAAAGTGGCTACTCGCGACATTAATTTTCTTTTTAAATTCCACCCAATAATCTTTCCCTTGTTAATATATCTGCTTCCGATAACCAAATCGTGACCATTTTCAATCTCCTTAAACATTTGAACAATTTTTTCGGGAGGGTGACTTAAATCTGCATCCATTAAACCAATAACATTCCCCTTAGAAATATTGAATCCCTCAATTGCGGCAGAAGATAATCCGAGTTTTCCTTTTCGATGAATGCAACTTACAAAAGAATATTTTTCTTTTAATTTTTCAACAATTTTTCCGGTCCCATCTGGAGAATTATCATCCACCACAATTATTTCACCAGAAATTTTATTTTCAGAGAATTGACATTTCAATTTATTAATTAATATTTCAATGTTATCTTTTTCATTATATGTCGGAATAACTATAGATAAATCCATAAAAACAGAACAGCAATCCAGTTTAAAAATTATTCTATATTTGAAACATAAATAAAATTAACATTTGAATCAAGTTCACAAGAATAAATTTCATTATAATTTTCAGACAAAATTTCTTTAAGAAACTCAAATTTAGCATATTCAAAACCAGAATTAAATTTAGTAAAAACAAAATAAACTTGTTTGTCGGTATTTTTTACAATATTTTTTATAGAATAAACATTTAATTCGTCTGGATAATATCTATTTTCATTCTTTACAAAATAATAATAAATTGGTGGATTTTCGCTAACAATCAATATATTCTCTTTTTCTTCTAATTCACTAACTACGCCCATAAAACATTGTGTGTTGATATTGTGATATGTATTATAAATAATACCAAAAGAAAAAGCAGTAGATATTAATAAAATAATAAATACAATAGAAATAATTAATTTTTTATTTTTTAATTTATTAATAAAAAACCCACTAATTAAAACCAGGGGGGGGACAATGGGAAGTATGAATCGCGTTTCTTTATGTGGCACAAATATGGCTATTATTAAAAAAAAGAATATCCAAATAAGAAGCAAATATATTTCTTTCTTAATGTATAATTTTTTATAAAAAATATAAATCAAAGAAAATAGAAATACAATTCCAATGATAGAAAACATTTCAAACCAGTGCAAAAAAAAGAAATACCATGGTTGCACTCCCCCCCAATATTTTGCAGCCTCTACACCATGTAAAACCGCACCAAAGATATTTCCATAATCAAAAAAACTATATAAAAAATAAGGGATCAATGTAACAAAAAAAACTAAAATGGCATACCAAAGATAATTATCTTTGAAAAAATTTAAAGACCTATATCTAATTAAAAAATATAATAAAAAAATTGGCATAATCCACAAAGTTGTATATCTAGTCAAAAAAGCTAAAGAAAGAAAGAATCCAAAAAATAATTTATATTTTTTTATTCCAAGTTCGAATCCCCTCCAAAAAGAAAGAAAAGTCAATATTAAAAAAAATGTGCAAAGAACCCCAGTTAAAATTTTTCCGCTATAAACTGAATGCAGGGGTAAAATTGCAAAAATTGTGGAAGAATATTTGGCAACACCCTCATTAAATAAATCTTTAGCAAAATAATATAACAAAACAACAGACAAGGCACCAACAAGCGGGATAAATAAATTAATCAAAAATTCCAAATCGAATAAAAAAAAGAAAGACATAATTGCTGGCAATAATGGTGCCCTAAATCCTGCATGGGGGAACATTCCGCCTGGTACAAAATCAGACCACCCTCCATCAAATGAATAATGTAAAAAATTAGAACTTAAATCAAATCCTAAATTAGAATAAACAGTTTCATCCCAGAGGGGCACAGGACTTAAAAATGATGCAATGACCCTAACCGCAAAAGCAAAAAAGAAAAGCAAAATCAATAAATTTTTTTCCCGCATTCTATATTTTAAACCTCAGTATCGCGGCAATACCACCAAACTCTTTCAATTGTTGACCCTCTACCGTTTCAATAGAGATCATCTCAACATTAGCACCAATTGCTTCAGCTTTTTCTTCAAACATTTCAAGTTTCTCATCTTCAACATCTTCAGAAATTAAAACAACTTCTGCAGCGCCACGTTCTAAAGCTAATAAAACATCTTTTTCTTTATACACTGCCTTCCCCCCACCTTTAGTAGATAAAGCATTAAAAAATCGATCCATTATTTTCTTTTCTGCGACAATGGCCTCCTCAGCCAATAAATCATCACTTTTGTCAACAAGTTCTTTTAATCCAAACTCACCAGTATAACTTAAATCCTTAAGACCTAAAACTTTTTCCTTAACACGAGTATGTAGGTAATCTCCATCAAAAAATGTTTCTTTTGTTGGACCTGGACCACCAATTAAAACTCCTTTTAAATCCGTGTATTCTCCAAATTCCTTATTAGCAGCTTCAGCAATTCTCTTAAAAAATGCATGTGCAGCCTGTTCACGAATTCTAGCATAACGAGCTTGACTTTGTCCACCTTTTGTAGTTTTTCCAGGAACATCAGAACTAAAACTAGATAATTTATTTATCAATTTCCCTTTCAAAATACCCATTGTTGCCTCTCTTAAATCAACAACTAATAAACCATGAACTTGAATGTCATCCATCATATCTTCAAGAATATCCACAACAAAACTTTGATCACATCTATAAATCCTAATATTTAAGGGAGTAGGAGGATTAATACTAAAAACCTCAATATTTGCCTGCCCCTCCTTATCACTAGTATTTCCTGCAAAAAACGCCACACCATTTTCAGGGGTTTTCTTATATAATTTTAATTTTCTAATAATTCTTTCCAAAGAATCTTGAACATTTTGTCTAGTTCTTTTGTCTTTAATATTTGTAGCGGTATGTTGTTCCTCAGATAAATGATTTATTATCTTAGTAATATTATATCCGGCAGGAATATACACACTAACTAACTCTGTATGTCTACCTCGAATTTTTTTCAAGGTATTAATCATATTCCTTAATTCCCTTTTTTGTTTTACATCCATTTTACTTCTAATTCTTTTCCAATCAATATTTCTTTTGATTTAGTAACTGCCATCAGATCATCTAAACTTTCCAGCAATAATTCTTTATCAGTTTTAGACAATACTAAAATAATCTCTTCTTTTAAAGATTTACCTTGTTTGGATTTTTCCTGTCTAACAAAAGATATAACCTCTACAAATCTATCCCATACTTTTTCATTGGATTCATCTTTTAATGATTTTGAATATTTTGGCCAAGAAGATAAATGAATACTCTCCGAATTCTCAAACCCATTGACATAAAGTTCTTCAGTAATAAATGGCATCAAAGGAGCAAATAATTTCAAAGTATTTAACACGATATAATTTAATGTATATTGTGCACTCTTTCTAGAATCAGCCCCCCTAATATCAGGATTATAAAGGCGATCCTTGGCAATCTCCAAATAATTATCGCAAAACTCAGACCAAAAAAACATTTCACTAATTCTTTTAGCTTTTGAAGCTTCATAACCTTCATATAAATCAGAAACTTCCTTAATAATAGAATTGAATTTAGATAAAATACCGCAATCAATTGCTTCCAACTTAACTTTTGAATCTGTGAAATCTTCCAAATGCATAAGGGAAAATTTACTAGCATTCCATAATTTATTGACAAGTTTTTTACCATTAGTTAATTCTTGTTCTGGAAAAGATACATCATCCCCGGTTCTTGCAGAAGCAGATAAATATCTCAAAGGATCTGCCCCAAATTCCTCAAGAGTTTTTTGAGGAGAAATAACATTCCCTTTGGATTTAGACATTTTCTTTCCATCTTTGCCAAGAATCCAACCATTAATTAATAATTTTTCCCAGGGTTTCTTATTATAATGTAAATTACTTTTTACAATTGTATTAAAATTCCAAAATGTTATTATGTCATGTCCGCTTCTCCTAATTGAGAATGGTTTATTTTTAATTTTTTCATAAGCAGGGGTGCCTTTTATTAAATCCTTAACAATTGTTGGAGTTAACGCAGAAGTTGCCCAAGTATTCATTATATCTTTTTCTGGAATAAACTCGGTACATCCGCATTTTTTACATTTATCAAGAGGGACTTTGTCAACCAAAGGATCAACAGGCAAAGAATCTAATTCAGCTAGAACAGGTTCATCACATTCCTCGCAATACCAAACTGGAAATGGAATTCCAAAAGGAATTTGTCTAGATATGCACCAATCCCATTGTAAACCTTCAACCCAGTTATCATAACGATTTTTCATATATGCTGGATGCCATTGAACTTCATTTCCCCATTTAATCATATCTTTTTTTAAATCTAAATATTTTATGAACCATTGTTTTGAAGTCATTATTTCAACTGGAGTTCCACATCTTTCATGAGTATTAACTGCATGATTTATTTTTTTCTGTTCAATCAATAAATTATTTGCTTTCAAATCTTCAATTATTTTTTTACGAGCTTCCAGAACCTTTAACCCAGAATACTTTTCGGCCAAAGAACTCATGGTGCCGTCTTTTTCAACAGCATTTTTTATTGGGAGTCTGTATTTTTTCTGCCACCCCATATCTGCTTGATCACCAAATGTACAACACATGACAATCCCAGTCCCTTTTTCAATATCTACTGAAGGATCCTCCATGATTGGAACTTCAAAATCAAATAATGGCACCTTTGCCAATTTCCCTTTCAAATCTTTATATCGGTTATCTAAAGGATTATAGAAAATTGCAACACATGCAGGCAAAAGTTCTGGTCTAGTCGTTGCAACAATAAGTTCTTTTCCAGAAACTTCAAATTTTATATCATTAAAATAACTTGAAAATTCTTTATCTTCTAATTCAACTTGTGCAATGGTAGTTTGACATTCGGTACACCACAAAGAGGGAGATTCAGTTCGATATTCTCGCCCTTTTTTATACAAATCGATAAATGATTCCTGGGAAATTCGCCTAGATCTTTCATCAATTGTTGAATAAAATAAATTCCAATCGGCAGAAAGTCCAAGCCTTTTTGCATCTTCCAAAAACATTGGAATGAATTCTTCTTTTATTGTTTTATTACACAATTCAATAAATTTTACACGATCCATGGATTTTGAATCGACTTTTTTTTCTTTTTCAATTAATCTTAAAGTAGGCAAACCATTATTATCAGTTCCAAATGGATTTAAAACATTATATCCATTCATTCGTTTAAATCTTACAAAAAAATCCTGTTGGGAATCACCAAAAACATGGCCCATATGTAATTTTCCAGAAATAGTTGGAGGAGGAATATCTAAAGAATATATCTTTTTTTTAGAGTCTAGTTGGAATTTATAGATTCCACTCTCCTCCCAATGTTTCATCCATTTTTCTTCAACATCCTTAAAATTATATTTTTTAGCTAAAGCCATTAAATTCAAACCTGAAAATATGTATATAAAACTTTCCCATTAAGTGTTTATTTTTCTTTTTCTTAAACTAGCGGCAAGCGTCATAGGATCTATAACTAACCCATCTCTGGCAGCAACAGTTTGAACGTTTGTCCTTCGTTGAATATCCCTTGCCTGATAAATTGGATTCTCCTCTAAAATTTTTTGGCCAAAATGTGTAATTATTGCCAATCTGGGACGTACTGCAGAAATAATTCTAACAGAATCATCGGAGGATAAATGATCTTCACTCCTGTATCCAAAGGGTTCTAAATTATTCAATATTAAAATATCTGAACCTTTTAACTCATCAATTAATTCTGGGAAAAAAGATGTATCTCCAGTATATCCAATGGAAATTTTATCTGATTTTATTTTAAATCCAATTGAATGGGGATCTTTATTTTTTGTTTTTAGAGTTTGCAATTCAATATCCTTTCCAAATTTAACATTATTTCCAGACTCTAAAGACAGAAATTTATCCAGATATTTTCTATGTTTCCTAGTAATGAACGGCCTTTCTCCATCTCCACCAGTCATCACAGATTTACTTCCAATTAAAATTCCATTTTTATCTAACCCATCATGAGTCATTGCACTAATAACTGCATTAAGATCATTACAATGATCTAAATTAGAATGACTTGCCAGTAAAATATTATTTGATCTTAAACTAACCCCATATTCTTGAGCCCGAACTAACGCTCCTGGCCCGGGATCTAAATGAAATTGGATATTTTTCAATCTAATAACGATTCCTCCAGATGCCCTCATTTGACGATTAACCGCAAATTGGCCACCCGCAGTACCCAAAAAAATTATCTCATTGCTATTGATTGATACTCACCCCATAAAATAGAACTCAGCATGTTTATTAATACTTTGCGTTTTGAATAGGAGGATAATAATTATGGGGAAAGATAAAGAAAAGATTTAAAAACTGAATACGTCCACATTTATTCATTATGGGGAGGTAGCTCAGCCTGGGAGAGCACTAGACTGAAGATCTAGGGGTCGGGGGTTCAAATCCCCCTCTCCCCATAAAATTCTAAACATTTAAATATCCTAAAAGAGTTCCAAAATCACAATGGGATTGGAAAATATATTAAAATCCACAAAAAATAGATTGGGAATTCTGACTGCAGGAACTTTGATGGCATTAAATCCGATGGGCTGTGGAAGCGATAATTCGACAAATCCAATAACTCCTCCGGCAGAGCATATTGAATATCAACAAGAAATAACAAATCAACAAGGTTCCACTTATTTCAATGATGATGGGGCAGAAGTTGAGATCATAATACGAGATCAAAATAATAACCCAATTTCGAATGCGACTGTGGATTACATAAATTCAGAAAATAATGAATATGACCTATTCATAGTTTCAGCCCAAAATTACTTGCCAAAACTAGATTCTTTTGATCACAACGATAAATCAATTTTTTCACACACAATAAATCTTGTAAGCACAGCAATATCTGGAAGAGATTTATTAAATTATGATTCAAAAATAAATAACATCGGTAATTTTCTAAATGTCACTATGAACGATAATGAGACAAATGCAATTGTAGATTACTTGGGAACCTATTCAACAGAAGAAATTTCAGACACAATCAAAACAGGGACAAGCATAGCATTATTTTTTTCAAATGGTGCAAAACAAGAAAAGGCATTTCCAGTAGCTGCAGCATTAACAATTGCCAGTATTGCAAATTCAATAATACCTTACGAGGATATACTAAATATGTATAGTTCAAATAATGACCTAGATCTATATTCAATAGATTTAGGATTAATGGGATTTGGAATCCCCAAATTTTATTCAATAATGCCCACCAATTCACCTGAAATAAATTTGGAAAGCATAACTGTGGAAGAAAATTCACTAATAATCAATGGATCCACATCAGACAATAGGCAATATTTTAATTTCTTTCCAGATTTGACTCCCGAAGAATTGAATCATTCAAGAAAAATAATAAAAAATCATTCAAATGGTCAACAAGAACTTATTAGTTTTATACAAAATATTCCAAATCCGTTACCTTGGACAATTCCGTTCAACGCTGAAAATGGAGATTATACTTTAGAATTGAATGTTATTGATGAATCAGAAAATCAAGATCAAATTCAAAGAGATTTTTCAGTTAATGGGGCAGAAACAATAGAACTCGCCCCCTCGCAAGACACATTTATTGCAAGATATGTTTGGGTAGATCCAGAGGGGAATGAGCATTATCAGGGCGACATCAACAATCAAAATGCAGGGCATCTAGAATATATGTCTACTGCACGATCAATCGAACAGAGCGGGAGCTCACATATGATATGGGAAAGGGCATCATTAATAAAATTCAATATGCCTCAAATTCCGGAGGACTCAGAAATAGATTCAGCAATTTTGAAAATATATGGAAATAACATAATCGGGGATGATCCTTCAGTAATAAGTTGTTGTTTAATTAATAATAATTGGGAAGAAATGGATGCAACTTGGTCAAATATGTATGAATCGATTGGGCAAACAATTACAACAACAAATATTTCATCTCTATCACAAGGCGAAAGATGGCATAGTTGGGATATAACTGATGATGCAACACTAGAACAAATTAGTCAAAAAGGATTTGCATTAAAAATTTCCTCAGGAAGTGATGTAAACGGATGTTTTGACTCACGAGAGTCCCCAGACATTGAACATCGCCCAAAACTAATAATCCATTACACGCCGAATAATCAATAATTATATAAATAAATAATTAGAAAAAGAATTAGAGGTGAAAATTAAATGAAATCAAAAAAAGGTGCAATTGAGCTTTCTATGACAACAATTATTGTTATTGTTATTGGAATAACATTACTAACCCTTGGAATAACCTGGGTAAAAAACAGTATGGGCGATGTTATGGATTTAACAGACTCTGCATTTGCAATGTCTGATCAAGAATTAGAAAATCTATTTTCAGATTCAACTGATTTATTGAAAATAGTTCCTGGTACAATAGAAATGGGAACAGGTGATTCCGCCATGGTGGGAGTAATATTCTATAATCTGGAATCGGAAACATTAGATTTTGTAGCAAAAGTAAAACAAATTGAAAACGGAATAGATTTGGATTGTAAATTTGCAGATACATTAACCGACACATCATTACCATTCTCATTGAATTCTGGCGCTGATGCAGTTATGAAATTAAGAGTTGCTACACTTCCAACAACAACACTTGGGCCGGGCGGATGTATAATTGAACTTACGACTCCGGGTACAGCACAAACAAGTTATCAAAAAACAAAATCCTTAATGGTAGAGATAGAGCCATAAATTTTTTCTTTTTTTCTTTTTTATGAATAAATTAAAATAGAAACCTTTTTAAAAAGACTATCTTCACAAATTCTACAGGTTTAAAAAATGAAAATACAAGATACGCAAACAAATGCATTAATTGATAATACTGCTAAAAAATTGAAAGAGATCGAAGAAATTAGTAAACCAGAATGGGCTAATTTCGTAAAAACTAGCAGGGCTAGAGACAGACCTCCTGCAAACGCAGATTGGTGGTATGCGAGAGCGGCATCAATTCTGAGAAAAACATACATACTTGGGCCAATTGGAGTAAACAAATTGAAAGTTAAATATGGTGGGAAAAAAAACAGGGGCCATAAACCAGAAAAATTCTTTAAAGGTTCAGGAAAGATAATTAGAGTTATTTTGCAACAACTTGAAGCTGCAAAACTTATAGAGCAAGCAGAGAAAGGAAATCACAAAGGTAGGATCCTTACTGCGAAAGGAAAATCATTATTAGATAAAAAATGACAAGATACATACATCCAGCAAAAAAGAGAAGATTAGGAAAATTAGGGAAGCGAACAAAGTGGGCACCTTTTTGGATAATCCCAAAAATAGCAGGAATTGGGAAAAAAATTCACCCTTCAAGATTTAGTGCTGGAAAAAGACATTGGAGAAGAACAAAAACTAAAGCATAAAAATGGAAAGAATATATAACATCCCATTAAGGAAAGAATTTAGTAAGGCACCTAGATATAAAAAATCAGGTAAATCCATTAGAGCAATAAAAGAGTTCATCATTAAACATATGAAAACAGAAGAAGTAAAGATTGGTAAATACCTAAATGAATTAGTATGGAAAAACGGACCTAAAAATCCCCCTCATAAAGTAAGTGTGAAGGCAATCAAAGAAAATAATATTACTAAAGTAGAATTAATCGATGCCCCTGTTGAAGAAAAAGCAGAGGAAAAGAAAACTAAAGCTCCTAAAAAAACTTCTGACAAAAAAGAAGTGAAAGAATCTCTTAAGAAAATAGAAGGAGATATCAAAGAAGAAGTAAAAGGGGAAGTTAAAGAAGAACTAAAAGAAGAAGGAATGAAAGAAGAAGTTGCAGACAAAGTAGCTGAAGAAGTCAAAGAAGAATCTGGCGAAGAAATAGCAAAAGAAGCAACCAAAAAAGAAGAAAAAGTTCCTACTGCTGCAGAA
>JABJPM010000022.1 GCA_018663865.1 Candidatus Woesearchaeota archaeon
GTTGATGAAATTGAATCTTATTGGAGATTTAGTTATTTGCCAAATGAAATAGATTTTGAATTCAATTCTGAAAAATTTAATATTTATTCTATGAATGAGTTGTCTAAACCATATGAAAATAAAATAAAATTAATTATGTTATATTCCGGGACAGAAGTCGAAGTTTTAAATGAAAAAGATTGTAATGGGGAAATTCAATTATTAGTATTAAATCATTCATATAATGATGTAATAATTAATGAAGAAGAAAATTGCATGTTGGTAAATGGAAACATTAATAAATTAGTGGATGGTTTAACTTATAAAATATTTGGAGTGATTTAAAGATGGATAATAGATATTTATGGGGATTAATATTAGTGGGGATATTTGCTTTATCTTTCGGATATAGCTATTTAAATGAAGAAGAATCAATTGCTAGAAATTATGTTTATATGGGTGATTTAGATACATATGAAATCAAAGTTTCAGAAGAAGGAGATCATTTTTTGAATTGGTCGATAGTATACAATCTTGGGGGAATTCATCAGAAAAAACCATATCTAACTCCTTATCCTTATGGCCCAAATGAATTGTTAAATATTGAAATGTATCCATTCAGAGATATTTTCCAGAGTGCTAAACAAGTTTATATAACAAGGGACGTTTATTTAGATGAAAAAACAGATTCTGAAATTGTTGTTTCTTTGTTAAGTATTGATAGATTAGTTGATAAATTTAAAACTGATTCTATATTAGCTTCAATTGAAGATAATGAAAGATCTAGACAATTAAATTTACCAGTTATGACTTGTGATGATGCTAATGAAAATAGAATGGTAATTTGGTTAAAAGAAGGTAGTGAAAATAAAATATATCGTGAAAATGATTATTGTGTTGTTGGAGAATTTATTGAAGGGGATGATCCAAATAAAGTTGCTACTAAAATTGCATATCACATAATCGGAGTAATGTAAAGGTTTAGGCTTGCCAAACACCAACAAATCATTTTTAAATATTCGTGATTTTTATATTTTATGGATAGTTTGAAATTTGCGTTTTATCTTGGATTGCTAGTTGGTGACGGATCTTTATCTAATCGAAATAATGGTAATGGGTATCCGACTTATTCAGTTAGATTTTTTAATACCAATAAAGAATTTGTAGATTTATTTTATAATTTACACCTTGATTTATTTGATGAGGCGGGCAAGATTTCCCACAGGGATAGAAAAAATAAAAAAAGATTATATGAATTTAATATGTATTCTAGATTAACTTTTGATTATTTAGTTAATGTTGTCGGGATTCCTAGCGGAAAAAAATCTGATATAGTAAGAATTCCTAATCTGATTTTATCAAATGAGGATATTATTGGAAAATATTTCTTTTTTGGTTTATTATTATCTGATGGCGGGATAAATAAGAATAAATCGATTGGATTTCATATGGCAAGTAAGGGCTTGCTTGATGATCTAAATAAATTAATTTTTCAAATTTGGAAATTTAATTTGACTGTTAAATCTATCGTACAAAAAAATAAATATTATTCATATCAGTTAAATTTAAAAACTAATGAGGGCAACACGATATTAAAAGATATATGCCGAGATCGCATAACCTGGTATTGCACCGATTCAGAAGAGTTAATACTCCTGAAGTGTAAGCCTTGAAAACAAGATAAATATCAGGTGAGCCGGGCCCGAAAGGGCATCTGGGTTCAAATCCCAGTCTCGGCGTTTTATAATCCAAAAGTTTTTTCAAAATCTTTCATTTCTCTTATTTTTTGTGTGAAATTGAAACCTTTGTCTGTCATTAATAAATAATTAGATTTTTTCTCTATTGTTTTTTCTATAAATTCTTTTTCTAAGAGTTCTTCTAAATATGAATTCATTTGATTATAGGAAAGATTTGCCTTATACATTAAATGGGTTGGTTTTATCCTTCCGTTTTTGTTTTGAATTGACATCATGATGTCATGAATGATGTCCGTTCTAGATCTTTTTCTTTCCATTTTTTTGAATGTGTGTTATGATTAGTAATAATAGTGCATATCCGCCCAGTTGAATTATTTCTCCAGCCAGATAGAATAGTTTTCCAAATGTTGTAAATATAAAAAATATTTGACTTGCAGAAATTATCGAAAAACTTAATGCAAGTAATTTTGTGTTTATGAATAAATTTTCTGAATACTTTTTCCAGTAAAACGCGGAAATAGATATTAAGAATATTAATGATGTCAAATGAAATATGTAATAATTTGAATTACTGAAGTAAGTGGATATCAGTATAAAATAACTCATTAAGAAAATATTGGAAGATGTTTGTTTTCCTTGGTATAATTTGTATAATAGATATAATCCTATTAAATTGAAAAATGCAAATATGGTGAATGTTAGGTTTGAGAATATATTGTACTCTCTTATTATTTGCAAGGTTTGTATGCCTATTTGCGGATTTATTAAGTCATCATAAAACATTGCCACATTTGTTAATAATTTGAATAAGAATGATAGTGCAATGAATGAAAATGATATGGATAAATATAATGATTTTTTGTTTTTGTTCAATTTATAATATTTCAAACTAACTAATCCAATTAAAAATAGTACTATGAAACTGAATAAGTCTATCACTAATGATGGAAATTGAAACCAATCTAGTGTATGTTTTAAATATATCATAAAATAAGGACTAAAAATTGGTTTAAAAATCTTTTGAAATTAGCTAATTTCGAATATTTCTTTAATTTCTGTCTTTGCATAGTTTAATTTTTCTTTATTTTCTGCATATATTGTAAGAATTGTTTCTCTTTTGTTTACTTTCTCTTTTAATTTTTTATGTAAATAAACTCCTGCGCCTTTATTTCCTGGCGCTCCAGCTAATCTAGCTAATGTTGCGATTTTCCTATTATCGATGCTTTTAATTTTTCCTTTTTTAGGAGCTTTAACATTATACGTATATTCTCCCAAGGGAATATTTTCTGGAAGGATATTTGGATTTCCTTTTTGGGCTTTTATTATTTCTTTAAATTTTTTATATGCTTGCCCACTATTCAATATGTTTTTTGCGGATATTTTTGTATTTGTTAGTTTGAAAATTTTGTCTGCCATCATTAATGCTTTTTTCTCCAAATCTTTTGGGGCATTTTCTTCCCTTCTTAATATTCTTAAAACATCTATCGCTTCGAGTGCTGGTCCAACTCCGTTTCCAATTGGTTCATCTGCTGGAGTGATTATCACCTTTGTTTTTATTTTAAGAATTTTGGATATTTTTTCAAATCTTTTTTTTAAATGTCTTGCTTCTTTTTTTGTTTGAACCTTTGCATTTTTACCCAATGGGATATCTAACAATAAATGTGTTGCTCCGACTGCATGTTTTTTTGCTAATATTGAAGCAATCATTAATCCTGCAGGATCTAATCTTAATGGATGTCTTATTTTAATTAATTTTGAATCTGCTCCTGTTACTTCCATACCTTCATTCCAGACTAAACAGGCATTTGTTTTTTTAATAATTTTTTTCATTTGTTCTGTACTGAAACTAATTTTGGATAGTACTTCCATTGTATCTGCCGTTCCAGCTGGACTTGTTATTGATCTGGATGAAGTTTTTGGCATTGTAATTCCTGCTGCTGCAATTATTGGAGCGATGATCATTGAAGTTCTGTTGTTTGGCACCCCCCCAATACAATGTTTGTCTGCAATTATTTTTTTATTTAATTTTAATTTTTTCCCTTCTTTCAAAGTTGCTTTAGTTAAGTGTTCTACTTCTTTGTCTGTCAATTTATTGTTGTAGCATGCTGCAACAAAATATGCAATTTCGACTTCTAGAAGTTCATTTGATCGTAAATCATTCATTATTAGATTGATTTCTCTTTTTGATAATTCTTTTCCTTCTAATTTATTTTTTATTGCTCTTACCGATTTCGGAGTTTCAGAAGGAAATACTTTTATTTTGTTTTTAGTATTTAATTTAAAATAAGTTTCATTGAATAGTCCAATTTTACCTTTTGGTATATTTGAAGAGACATCTAATAATGCATATATGGTTTTGTTTTTATTCACTATTTTTAATCTATCAAATGCATGTATTTTTAATTCATTTGCATCTTTTTCATTTAATACTACAATCAATGGTCCCCCTGAGGACACATTTAATTTTTTAGGAATTAGCTGCATTCTCTTCCTCATAAATTCTGTATATTACAAATAAGATAGAAAGGATTAGTGGCCCGACAATTATTCCAGGCAAGCCCATGAGATTTATTCCTCCAAGGACTCCCAGTAGAATTACTATTGGATTTATGTTTGATTTCATCCCCATAAGTTTTGGTTTAACTAAATTATCCAAATAAGATATGAATGCAAACGAATATATGAATAATAATATTGCCCCGGTAAAGTTTCCCATAACTGCTAAATAGATTGCTGCCGGAACATAGACTGTTGCTGGCCCAACTATCGGGAAATATGCTGCTAGGACGATTACAAAGGCCCAAATAAGTGGGTTTGGTATGTTAAAGAGATAAAACCCTATGAATGCAATAATTCCTTCTAATATGGCGACTATGAGTATTCCAGAAAGTAAACCCCTAATAACACCATTTATTTCATTGAATAGTTTTTGTTCTACATTATCTTGGATTGGCAAGAATTTTTTCAATTTTCTTACGAATTTTTTCCCATCTTTTAATAGGAAGAATAATGTGAAGAAGAATATGAAGAAATTTAAGAATCCCTTTACTAATTTTTCTAATAGGTTTGCACTAGAAATTATAAAAAAGTTTGAAATTCCTTGTAATGAATCTCTCATGTGCCTTTCAAAATTTATATTTAATCCTGTGTATTTGTTTATGTTTTCAGAAAATTCGGTTAATTCAATTGCGTTTGCTGAATTGTAAATGTTTATTGTCTCTTCTAAAAATCTACTTGCAAAGAAAATTAAGGGTATTACGACTAGTAGAATTATTAATGCAATTACTATTATACTTGATAGACTTTTTTTATGTGTTTTTTTATGTAATCTTTTATATAGTGGATGTGCTGCAACTGCAATTACTGCCGCACCTAGTAATGGTGCGATGAATGGTGCAATTATTTTGTATGATGTGTAGAGTAGCAATAGGATTAATGCCACCACAATAAAATTAGAATATTTTGAGAAATTGAATTTTTCCATAGTGTTTTTTATTGGTTATTCTTTATAAATATATTTATTACTTTAAGTTGAATTTATCAAATGCCTGTTCCAATTCCCTATGTGTTTTGGCATATTTTTTTAGAGGTATTTTTTTCATGGTTGCTTCAATTGCTTGCCTCATTGATCTTGCACCAGCTTTTGTTCCATTCGGATGTCCGTGAACTCCTCCGCCCGCTTGGATCACAATATTTGTACCCATAGTTTTTACAATGTTTGGAATGTCCAATGGTGATACTCCTCCGGATGCAACTGCTAATACTGGTTTAGTTTTGTACCAATCTTGTTCCAATCTATTTAGTCTAGGATTTGCTTTGATTTTTTGTTGTTCTATTTCTTCTTCTATTGATAATTCTTCTTTTGCTGAACCATACATTTTTCCTATTCCTGCGGTCCCAATATGTAGTTGATCTGTTCCTAATAATCTTGATATTTTTGCTAAAGCTAGCATGGATATTCCGTGTTCTGGATTTCTGGTCAATGCACCATGCATTGCCCTATGCCCGTGAATGGCTAGTTTCAATTTGTTTGTAACTTTTCTCATTGATGCCAAAGCACTCCACCCAACTGTTAGGATATCAATCATTACAAATTCCCCTCCATTTTTTTTAACATATTCTGCTCTTTTTTTCATTTCTTCATATTCCGCAGTTATATTTGGAAGATAGATTTTTTTCTCGCCAGTTTCTTTTTCAGCTTTATTTCTTGCTTTGAGAGTTAATTTTATTCTTTTGTAAAAATTATTAAATTCCATTGATGTTAAATTTTCATCATCTTTCACAACATCTAACCCGCCTGCCCAGGATTCGTAAGCTACCTTTGCATGTTGTTTTTCTGTTAATCCAACCTTTGGTTTTACAATCGTACCAATCAGGGGTCTATTTTTTACCTTGGTTATTTTTCTAACTCCCTTTATCCCATATTTTGGGCCAGGAAATGATTTTACAATACTTTCTGGAAATGTAATATCTTGTAGTTTTAATTTTTCTGCCTCTTTCATTCCGAATATGTTTCCAGCAATTGAAGATAAAATTCCAGACATGTTATTTTTTTCAAATAATTTTTCAGGATAGGCAATTCTCACTATGTTTTCTTTTTTATTTATGTAGAAAGCATGTGGTTTTAGTTTTTTGGCAATTGTTGGATTCATTGTTGAAATTTTTGTCCAAGTTCCAATTGATGATTCCCCTGCTAGAAGTTCACAAATCCTTTCTAGTGAAACTCCCTTTATTGGTTTTACTCTATATTCGACAATTAGATCAGTTTTTTTTGGTTTATACTTTTTATCAACAAATTCACAATTTCCATAAATCATTTTTGTACCTCTTTTATTAATTTTGGTAATTCTTTAATATCTTTAATTATTACATTAGCATTATTTAAAGTTTTCCAGGTTTGTTTCGGTCCAGTTTTTATTATTATTGATTTTACTTTGGCCGCTTTTGCAGTTTTTATATCTTGCACTGTATCCCCTACCATGAATTTTACTTTTTTCTTTAATTTTTTTTCTACTTTGTAGATTTCATCTGGAAATGGTTTTGCCCTTTTTACTTCATCATCTCCAATTATCAATTTGAAAAGTTTTTTGTCTATTTTTGTTTGTTTCAAAATTAATTCTATTTTTTTATGAGAATTATTGCTTAGGAGGCACAAAGTATATTTTTTGCTTAAATTGGTTAATATTCTTTTTGTATTTTTGAATGGTTTTATGAGATCTATTTTTTCATTTCTGATTTCTTCGAAATCTTTTTTTATTTTATTTATTTCTTTTTGTTTTAATTCAGGATATAAAGTTTTTATTTGTGTTGTAAGATTTAGCCCCCAAACTGAGTATAATTCTTTGTTGGTTACTTTTATTCCATTTTTTTTGAATGCTAATTTTTCTGATTTCTTTATCCATGCCTCGGTATCAACTAATGTCCCATCTAAATCAAAACAAACTATCATTTTATCCAAGAATATTCTTTTTTTACCTTATTTACAAATTTCTTTGGTTTTAATACGCCCAATTCTGAAACAATTCCTTTAATATTTTTGTTTGGAATTATATCAAATGCTGGATTTTTTATTGTAATATTTTTATTTGCTACATCCCATATTTCCTTTGAATCTCTGTTTTCAATTTTCAATTTTTTTGAAGAGTATTTCCAAGAATTTGTTATTATGAATAATGGAGTTTTGTGTTTTTTTGCAAGTTCTGAAATTGCATAACTTCCAATTTTATTGTAAACATTCCCTTCCGAATTTATATAATCTGCACCCAGCAGGATTATATTCGAATTCTTTATCGCATCTTCTGCAGCAGAATCAACATAGTGGTTTACTTTTATTCCCATTTTTGCAAGTTCATTTGCAGTTTTTCTTCCCTGGTATAAGGGTCGGGTTTCAGTATTATTTACTGAAAATTTTACATTTACTAGCTTTAATGCCCCAATTACTGTTGAAGAATGGCAATGCGTGAAAATTTTTGAATTTTTTTTGATCAATTTTGATGCAATGTTTTCAACTCGTTTATCCATGTTTCTTAGATAATTGTATGATATTTTTGGGTTTTCAACTTCTTTTGCATATTTAATTGCATTTTGTAAACATGGTTCTGTTGGCCTTGTTTTAAGAATTAATTTTATCGATTTATAATCTGGTTTTAATTGCATTGCTTTTAATCCATTTAGTGCAATGTTTGTTGCGCCTTGGATTTTTAAGGATTTTATGTCTTTTATTATCTTATTAAATTCGTCCATTAGTTATTTTTTATTTTTTAATTATATAAGGTTTACCATCTAATCTTCATCTATTATTGATCTTCCTTTCAATTCTTTCCAATCTTGATCGGGTCTAACTTCCAAGTTTGTTTTCCAGGCACCTTCTAAAACATTTGGTTCAATGTGTTTTTCTTTTGAAAAATGAATCATTGCTTGCATGTCTTTCGGGAAGCAACTTCCCCCAAAACCAAATTTCCCATCTGGTCCAGGAACTTGAATATGTGATTTTCCAACTCTTTCGTCTTTTGTGAACCCTTCAATTGCCGTTTCCCAATTCACTTCAGATTCATTGGCAATTAATTTCATTTCATTCATAAATGAAACTTTTGTTGCAAGAAAGCAATTATTCATATATTTTATAAATTCTGCAGTTTCATAATTTGTTTGAATTACCGGCAGATCATCTCCGAATCTTTCTTTGAACAATTTTGCAATTTTGTTTGTGTGATCTTTATTTCCTCCTAAAATTACTCTTGATTGATTTATAAAATCTGAATTTGCATTTTTTTCAGTTAAAAATTCTGGATTAAATACTATATTCAAATTGGGAAATGATTTTTGTATTTCATTTGTTGTTCCAGGGGTCACAGTGGATCTTATTAAAACAATATTATCTTTTCTTTTATTGATTTTATTTATTTCTTCTAGGGCTGAATAAATTATATCTAGGTGGATTGATCCATCTTTATTTGATGGTGTTGGGACTGATAAGAAAATATAATCTGATTCATTAATTGTCTCATTTAAACTATGCGTGGATTTTGTCTTGTCTTTATCATAAATTCTAATTTCTGCATTCCAACCAGATTTTTCTGAAAATCCATACTCTACTGCCGACCCAACAAACCCTCTCCCAATTATCCCTATTTTCATTTTATAAAATTAGTGTTGAATCGTTTATATATTTTATTAAATTGAATTCAATTTACCAAAAAGTATATAAATTTGAGAGCAAGTTTTTTAATTATGACTTTAGAATCAATCATTAGTCCATTTAGTGCAGTAGATAAGCCAGGCCATATGTTCTTTACAGGAATTATTTATGCTAGTTTGGCAGTTTTGCTTAGTAATTGGGTTTTCAAAGATTCTGAAAGTTTAATAATGGTTTTTTTGACTGTTTTGGCAGCTGTGCCAATAATGTATACTACCATGAAAATGGAGGAAAATGTTACAGTCAAATTAAAGGATGAAATCTCTATTTTGAAAAGGCATGCGAAGGTCATTAAATATCTTACTTGCCTATTCTTGGGATTTGTAGTCGCATATACTTTCTGGTTTGTTGTTTTGCCATGGGAAATAACCGAACCTTTGTTTTCTACACAAATACATACCATTCAAGGGATTAATGGTAAATTAACTGGAGATGCAATTTCTGGTGCATCAATTAGTCAAGGAAGTGTTTTCTTTAAAATATTTTTGAATAATTTTAAGGTTTTATTGTTTGCATTGTTTTTTTCATTTTTTTATGGGGCGGGAGCAATATTCATTTTAACTTGGAATGCTTCTGTAATCGCTGCGGCAGCAGGAGGGTTTATTCAAAAAGCAGTTTTGGCTGGAACCCATATGGCTGGTGCTGTGCCTTTAGCATTTTTGAGGTATGCTATTCATGGTATCCCCGAAATAGTTGCTTATTTTGTCGCAGGGTTGGCAGGAGGCATAATTTCTGTAGCAATGATTAATGGTGATTTAGAGGGGGACAAGTATCGTAAGATAGTGTTGGATGTTGTGGATCTTTGTTTAATCGCACTTGTTATTTTGATAATCGCGGCGTTGTTAGAAGTGTTTGTTACGCCAGTGTTTTTTTAGATTGGATTTTAATAAGGTTTATAAGTTGAAATTTTGAGATTAATTCATGTCTAGAGAAAGAAAATTATTATTTGATGCCTCATTGGTTTTTGTAATGGGGCTTTTGGCGGCCATCTTCGGCTATTTAATTAGGGTTATCCTTTCTAGACAACTTTCCCTTGAAGAGTTTGGTTTATTTTATGCAGTATTCACGTTTGTAAGTTTTTTTATTGTTTTTAGAGATTTTGGACTTGGTCAGGCTTTAGCTAAATTTATCCCCCAATTTTTGGTAAAAAAAGAATATGGTAAAATTAAAGCATCTATTAAATTTGCTTTTTTTATAAATTTATTTATGGGCATGATTTTTGCTACATTTTTCATAATATTTTCTGATTATTTGGCAATAAATTATTTTAAAAATGAATTGGCAAAATCACTATTAATAATATTATCTGCATATTTTGTCCTATATGCAATTTATAGGCTTATTATTTTAATTTTTTTAGGTTTTCAAAAAAGTAAAATATATTCTCTAAATTTATTTTTTATAAATTTTTTTGTCTTTATAGGAATTCTTATTTTCAAAAAATTTGGAGTGTTAAATCCTGCAATTTCCTATTTATTTGCTGGATTAATGGGGATTATTTTTGGTTTCATTTTATTATTTAAATCTTTTTCATATTTTAAATATGTTGAAAATAATTCATATGAATTAAAACTTAAATTGTTTTACTATGGATTTCCGATTTTGCTTGCTTCCATTGGCGCGACATTCATTGGACAAATTGATACCCTATTATTAATCAAATTTAGGACACTTCCGGAGGTCGGAATCTATAATGTTGTTTTGCCAACAGCCATGCTTTTGATAACGTTTGGAAGTGCACTAGCAATGGCGATGCTACCCTTTGTTTCAGAGTATTGGGAAAAGAAAAAATTTAAAGAATTATCAAATATTCTTTTAGATATTTATAAAAAATCATTCATTATAATTGCGCCAATTGGGCTAACTTTATTTATTTTTTCTGATCTTATTCTTAAAGTTTTATTTGGCGAATCTTTCATTTCCGGTTCGATTGCACTTAAAATATTATGCATTGGTTCCATATTTTTTTCTGTTGCTGTAATTAATAATAATGTTCTCGCTGCGATTGGTAAACCAAAAGAAGTAACAAAACTTATTTTATTTGCAGCATTACTTAATTTAATTATTAATTTAATTTTGATTCCCCAATATGGGATTATTGGTGCAGCATTGGCAACTAGCGCATCTTATTTTGTTGTTTTGATATTATCTACGTATTTAGTCAATCAATCTGTTAAACTAAAAATTCCAATTTTAGATTGGATTAAAATATTTTTTGCTGGAGTGGCATTTACATTATTAGTTAATTTATTTAAAAATATTTTAGAAATGAATGTTTTATTAGAAACTACTGTTGTTTTAATCATTGGATTAATTGGTTATTTTTTAATTTTAAAAATTATTGGGATTGATGTTTTTGGTTTATTTAGATTAATGCGACCTGATTTTATAAATCACAAGATATAAAAAAGCAAATTAACACTATTTTATATTGATAATTTTGAAACTAATATCATTTTTATCAATTATGCATGAATATCTAACAAAATTTTGGTAAGGTTTAATATATGAAAATAAAAGAATTCAAAGGCGGTTCTTTGAGTAGTACTGCCCTGCACGAAGAAGACGGCAAATTATTTGTCAGAAAAGAAATTTCAATAATCAAAAATAGGGAATATGGTTTCCAAAGATGGTATTCTCAACTCAAAAGAATTCAAAGATATAATGTCTTATTTCCAGGGTCATATCCTGAAATATTAGATTTTGGGATAAAGGGGGATCGTGCATTTATGGATATTGAATATATCGAATCTGCCGACTCCGGAATAGAATTTTTAAAAAAAGTAAAAACATTTGATGAAGTAAAACTTTTTTTTAATGAATTGATATCAGTCATGGATAAAATTCACGAAACAAAAATAAAATCCTCTAAAAACCCCATTAAATTATATTTTCAGGAAGAAGTAAAACAAAAAATAATTGATTGTAAATCAAACTTATTTTTAAACCATTACAAAAAACAAAAAATTGTTTTTAACAATATCACCATAGATGCCCTTTCAACACAATTAAATGAATATGGGAAAATGTTCGAATCATTCTATACAAACCCTATTGAAACATTTTCTCATGGAAATTTAACATTAGAAAATTTAGTATACAATCCAGATACAAATAAAATCACGCTTATTGATGTTTATGAAGAAAATATCATAGATTCAAAATATGCTGATTATTCCCAGATATTACAATCTTGCAATTCTAATTATGAGCTATACAATGAATCAGATAATCCAGATTTAATTTCTATTCCTTTTGGATTGAAAAGTTTTAAAAAATTATTCAATGAATATTTAAACAATCAATTGTCGAAGGAGGAATTAATATTTACAAAATTGTTGGAAATTTCACAATTTATTAGAATGTTGCCCTTTAAAGATGAGATTGCTCCAAAAAAAACTATCTTCTTTTATAATTTGGCATCATATCGCCTACACGAATTGATTGGTGAGTTAAAATGAATGAATGGAATATTAATACTAGCCTTCCGATCGATTATACAATAAAAATTTCTAATGATCTTTTTTCGGTCAATAATAATGATTTACTTCAAACTGGAGAAAAAAAAGAAAACATGCGTAGATTGATAGTCATCGATAAAAACGTATATGAATTATATTCTAAAAAAATTTTAAATTATTTTAATCATTATGATGTTAAATGTTCTATTGTTTTATTGGAGGGTGGCGAACAAAATAAAAATTTAGATGCTTTGATGTATTTGTTGAGCGAAATTGAAAAATTTGGATTGCTGAGGCGAGGAGAACCAATAATAGCAATTGGAGGGGGAGTTGTTTTGGATATCGTCGGCCAAGCCGCGAGCATGTTTAGAAGGGGGGTGCCCTACATACGTATTCCAACAACACTACTGGGAATTGTTGATGTGAGTGTTGCTGCAAAAACAGGAATAAATTTTTTAGAACGTAGGAATAGGATTGGGTCCTATTATCCTCCGATTGCAGTCTATTTAGATAAAATTTTCATAAAAACTCAAAACTCTCTTGAAATTTCTTCTGGAATGGGAGAAATATTAAAAATGGCAATTGTTAAAGATAATAAATTATTTGAACTTTTGGAAACTTATGGCGAAGAATTATTAGAAACAAAATTCCAACATGAAATATCCGATGAAGTAATTGAAAGATCAATAATTGGCATGATTGAAGAATTGGAAATCAATTTATGGGAAAAAAATTTAAAACGTTTGGTCGATTTTGGACATTCGTTTAGTCCGATTATCGAAATGAGGTCAATTAATACTGAGAATCCTTTAACGCATGGTCAAGCGGTAACTTTGGATGTATTATATTCTTGTTTAATTTCAAAATCTAGGGGTATGTTATCTTCTGAAGAAGTTAAACGGATATTTGCAACAACTAAAAGGTTAAAGTTACCCCTTTATCATCCTCTTTTTGGCAACTCAATTTTATTAAAAGAATCTTTATCAGATACTATGAAACATAGGAATGGAAAACAAAATTTACCCATCCCCGTAAGAATCGGAAAATCAATATTCATTAATGATTTTAAATATGAAGAGCTTATTCAGATATGCGAACAACTAAAAGAAAAAAATGAAAAATAAAATAATAGTAATCACGGGCAGTAGCAGCGGATTGGGATCAACGTTAGTGAAAGATTTGTGTGTTAAACATCAAGTAATAGGGTTATCAAGGAATAACAATGAATTTAATGAACAATTAAGTAATTTTAAATATATTAAAACAGATATAAGCAATTCTATGGATGTGAAAAATGCATTTGAACAAATAAATTATCAATTTGGAAAAATAGATATTTTAATTAATAATGCGGGAATATTCATCACAAAATCATTTGACAAATGTGAAGTTAAAGAAATAGATGATATAATTGATACAAATTTAAAGGGGCCCCTATACTGTATTTTAGAAACATTGAAAATAATGAAAGCTGGTCGCATAATTAATATCAGTTCAGTATCCGGAAATAACGCAATTGCTGATCAAACAATTTATTCTGCTTCGAAGTTTGGTCTGAATGGATTTTCAGATGCATTGGGCCAGGAAGTCCAAAATAAAAAAATAAATATTACTACCATTTGCCCAGGGGGAATGGATACTCCCCTTTGGAATGAAAAAAATCCCTATGTTGGAAATGGAAAAATTTTAAATACTAGTGAGGTTAGTGAATTAATACAATATGTAATAAAATTACCAGATCATATTGTATTAAAAAAAATAACATTATTTCCGAAAAATGAATGGCATTAAATTAAATTTGATTCTCACAATGGCTGGCACTTATGCTAGATTTACCAAGGAGGGATATAAAATACCAAAATATTTACTCCCATGGGGATCAACAACAATTATTACAGAACTTCTTAATGAGTTTACAAAAACAAATATAATTGATAATATTTTTTTAATTGCTAATAGGGAGGATATGGATTATGCTCCCCATCTACAAAAAACATTAAAACATTTTAATATCCCCAAAGAAAATTTGGTCTATATTGATACCACTGCTGGACAAGCCGAAACTGCAGCAATTGCAATAAAAAAATTTAAAACAAAATTAAAAGACGATCCTTTTCTGATTCATAATATTGATACCTTATTGTATAATCGAGATTTTAATCAAATTAAAAAAAGTTTAGAAAAAAATGATGGATACATAGATATTTTTGAATCTAGTAATCCGGCATATTGTTATTTATTATCTAATGATGCAAATGAAGTTTATGAAATTGCTGAAAAAATTTTAATTTCTGATATGGCATCATCTGGGCTATATGGATTTACAAATTCAAAAATATTTTTGGACAATTTTGATAATGAAATTTTTATTAGTGAGATATATAAAAAAATAATTAAATCTGGGAAAATTTTATCTGGAATATTGTATGATGAATCCTCCACAGTTGTTTTGGGAACTCCCGTTGAATATGTTAATAAAACAAATTTATTAATTAAATAATAAAATGGTAAAAATAGGCATTGCAATAAGTTTATATGATAAATTTGAAGAGCTTTCATTATTAATAGACATAATTAGATCCAATTGGAACGGAGAATATGTAATCTCGGTGTGTTGTAATCATCCAGATGGAAAGAAAAAAATACAAAATTTAGATATAGATTGTTATTCTCAGGGAGAAGATATAAATTTTTCTAAATCGCTTACCGATTTTCAAAAAAAAATTAATTTAAATGGCCGAGTTTTAGATTCGATTAAAAAATCATGTTTAGGCGCGATTAATCATGGGGCAGATTATGTTATGCATTTGCATACAGATGCTTGGCCACTTAATGAACAATCTTTGTTGAATTTGGTTGATGATATGAAAAAATTCAAAAAAGGAATTGGATATCGTGGAATGGGGTTATCAAAATATAGGCCAGATTGTCCGCTGGGCCATGTGGATGATATGTTTCTTTTGTTTAATTCTGAATTTGTAAAAAAAATTAATTTTTTCAATTTCAATCCATTATCCATTTTACCTAATCGATTAAGTATTCATGGCGCCATTTCGTCTCTATTGGTTGCTAAAGCTGGAATAGAGAATCTTTATTTTTATGAAGATCACACAAACCTTCTTTTTTGGGATGGTGAAAAACATAACCCCCTTTTTGAGAGGGCTAAACCGACAATGTATGATTTAAAATATAAATTTTTACATGTGCACTCCCAATCTTTCATTAATGATTATTCAAGAAATATCCAGGCAATGTATCTTTTTGAAAATGGAATTACAAATGGAAAATATATTTCAATTTTTTTAGATAAATATTTGATTAATAAGGATATATTGTTAGAGGAAATATCAAATTATGAAAATAAATTATATCTAAAATTGAGATTTTGGGGATTTCCCATTATTAAATTTGGCAGATTTGGAAGGGATTTCAATAAAATGAAAATTTATTTAAATTCTTCATTCAGAATCAAATTAATTTATTGGTTTAGGGTTAATATTATGTCTATGTGGGAAGAAACAATAAAGAAATGGTTTGGATTTGAATTATCCCCAAATTATTCTGTTTGGCCAGAATCTTTAAATGATCTTTATTTTAAAAATTTAAATCAATCTGATTATCCAGAATTTTTAATTTGGTGGAAAAAAAGTAATTCTGAATGAAGAATTTAAATAAATATTTAATTTAATTTAAATAATTTTTCTTTGTATTTTCTTAATTCTAATTCTGCATATTGGTATGCCTCTGTTTCTTTTTCACCAATTAATGTAATTTCAAAATGTTTAGTAATTTCAATTAATACTTTTTTTTCTGGATCTATTGAAAAACCCTCGCCAGTTGAATAAATTGGGATCTCCCCATTGGAATAATTTTTTAATCTTCGTATAAATGCGTTTATTTCTTCACTATCCCCCGATCTTGGGTGAGATAATGTTGTTCTATTTCCATAATATTCTATGAAAAAACCAAGATCATTAGTAATTATTATTGCATTTTCTTCTGTTTGTTCATTAATCCATAATGCAAATTCTTCTGGCCCTGAATAATTATGTCTATGGTTGATTATTGGGTAAGCAGTAGAAAACATTAAAATTATTAAAATTAAAATGGATAATATTCCCAATATTTTATTTTTATTATAAATGTGTCTTGCCCCAATTGCTATTAGGAGTGATAGGGCGGGCAACAGAATTATAAAAAATCTTGCCTGCGGCATTAATATATTTCCAAAATATATTAATGATGGGAGTATCCATAACATTAAAAAGATAAATAATTTTTTTTGTTTTTTTATGCAGATGATTGTCCCAAGTATCAACAAAATTAATCCCCATGCGGTGATGGATTGATATAAATAATTTAAACTTATTTTTAAACTTGGTGAAATTAATCCTTGCCAACCTACTGCGACATTTTGTTCTATCAATAATGATTCTAAATAATTTAATAATCCTCCAACTTCCTTTATTTTATTATAAAATAGTGAATACCAAGTGCCTATCGAAGAAATTGAAAAATATATTAAATTTTTCAATTTTAATTTATCTTTTTTTATTGAAAATCCATCACCCATTTTTTTAGGATTTAAATATAACAAAAGCATTGGTAAAATTAAAAACACATTCAAAATTCTTATCGCAACTGAAAGGCCAAAGAAAACTCCGGAGAGGATAATTGGCCAAGTTTTTTTTAGTTTATTGTATGAAAAAATAAGATACATTGAAGTCAATATAAAAAATAATGCAATGGCATGTGTTTTCGGATATGTCGTCACAGATAAAAAAATGGCATTAAAACAAAGTATTAATGCTGCAGAAATACTTATAAATTTATCTTTTGTAATTGTTTTTGAAATTAAATATAACAAAACAATTGATAATCCTGTTGTTAAAAATGTAGCAAAAAAATACGATGTTTCCGCAGATGTAGTTCCAGTAATTAAATTTTCTAACCAATAAAAAAGAAATACAAATATGATCATTCCTGGCGCCCCATATGCATATGAATATTGCAATTTTCCAGTAATCAATGTTTGTTCAATCATCAATACATCTTTGAGTGAATCCCAATGAAATACACTCCCATTTTTAAATAAAATTCTGATTATTATTGTTATTAAAAATAATGTTAAGAGTATGTAAACTTCTTTATCAATTTTTTTTAATAAATCAAATTTCATCTCATATTTAGAATAATAAATATCTTTATAAATATTTCTTGTGTCTTTTTGATATGATTAAAAAAAGATTACCCAAACCAATCTTATATATCCTTTGTGCAGGAATTGCCACTTTGATCGATATTGGATTACTTTTTATATTTACTGAATTTTTTAAAATAATGTATCTATTTTCTGCTACGTTGTCATATACTAGTGGAATCGCAGTCAATTATGGGCTGAATAGGAAAATAACATTTAAAAATAAAAGTAGAAAAATATTCAAACAGTTTATGTTATTTGTTTTTGTATCCCTGGTTGGACTCATATTTACACTCTTATTTATTGCCTTATTCGTTGAAATACTGAATATTTGGTATATTTTTGCTAAATTAATGACCATTGCATTAGTTTTTATTTGGAGTTATAATGCAAATAATAAGTTAACTTTCAAAATTTTTAATTAATCATTCTTAAAGATATTCTCATTCTAAGTTTTATCAGATCTCGAATATATTTATATGCAGTATCAATGATATTCACTCTTGAATCTGTGTCCTCTACCCAAGTTACGGGGATTTCATGAATCTTTAAACCTTTTTTTTCTGCAATCGTCAATAATTCTGTATCAAAAAACCATTCATTATCTTTTAAATTTGGCAATAACTTTTGAAATGTTTGTTTATTAATTGCCTTAAATCCGCATTGGGCATCAGAATATTTTGTCCAAAGAATTAATTTAACTAATATGTTATATGTTCTCGAAATCAATTCTCTTTTGAATCCTCGTTTTGTTTTAGAATCTTTGGAAAGCCTTGTTCCCGTGCTAATGTGAAATCCTTTGTTTGCAATTGCATCTATCATTGAGGGAAATGCACATAATTCCGTAGAAAGGTCAACATCCATATAACTGATAATATCAGAATCACTCATGTTCCATGCCTTTTTTAATGCCCGCCCCCTGCCCTTTTTCATTAATTTTATTGCTCTGACCTGGGAATGATCCTTGCTTAATTTTTTTGCAATTTCAAAAGTATTGTCTGTTGATCCATTATCCACGATAGTGATATGGTAATTGTATTGTTTCATATTTTTTTGTAAAAAATCTCTAAGAGTATTGATAGAAGTTTCCAAAATTTTTTCTTCGTTTAAACATGGAATGATGATATCTATATTTTTCATAATATGGAGAATTTAATAATATTTATAAATCTTATTAAATGAGTATATTTATGAAATTTTATGAAATTTTATTAAAAACGTCTGAAAAATATTTAAAAATGCAAAATTCGGATGGTTCTTTTAAATCTGGACACAATGGCCCGTGGATGGATAGAGAAAGCAACGTTAGAAATACTGCCCACATCTCTTTAATTTTGTTTAGAACTTATGAAATTGGAAATAATATGGAGTTTTTAAATGCGTCGAAAAGGGCGTGTGAATTTTTGCTGATGGATAAAAATAGGCCATATAAAAAAAATGTTCTCTCTAGGTATTCCGGAGATTCCACGAATGGGATCATTGGGCCTGCATGGGCAATAGAGCCCTTAATTTATATCGGAAATAGACTTCAAGAGCCAAGATATTTGGATTTTGCCGAAGAAATTGTTTTGTTACATAAATTTAATAGAAAAAGAAAATTATGGCATATTTCGAATCTTAATGGTTCAGTTGGAAAAATAGATGAGACTTTCAATCATCAACTTTGGTTTGCTTATGTTGCATTAACAATTGGAAATATAAAAAATAATAAAATCATTTTAAATTATTGTAATGAATTTTTTAATGGCCTTGAAAATAATTTAACTTTCTTAGAAAAAGGATTAATTGAGCATACATTTAGGAGGAAGGGATTCAAATATATAATTAAAAAAAGATTGATTGATTTATATGAATTAATTAAAGGAAATGTCAATACAACTTTTAAAAGATCGAGGGGATATTTGGGTTTTAATTTGCAGGGATTTGCATTAGCATATTATTTTAATCCAGAAATGAAATTTTGGAGTAAAATAAATAAAAAAATAATGGATTCAATGGATTATGCAATGGCGCATTATCCAATGGATTTAATGAGTGGGGATGAATCTTATGGGTGGGCATATAATCCAACAGGGATAGAGATTGCATTCGCTCTACAATGCTTTAATAAGATTCCAAAAGAAAAGGAGATTATTAAATGGTTAAATGTACAATTAAATAATTATTATGATTTTGGTGCATCAATGATGGCTAAAAATACTTGTGATCCAGTCACTTCTTCTGCAAGATTTTATGAATCGATTTTCTTGGATAATTATGATGTTTTTTTAAATAATAAATAAATTTGTAAATATCTGGTCCAATAATTTTTCCCAGCGTGAATAGCAAATAAAGTGCAATGTATCTTATCTGAAAATATATTCTATCTTTTATTGGTAAATTTTTATATCTCATTTTATGTTTTTTAAAAAATTGTTTCAATCCTTCTGTTTTCTTATTAAAATTAGATGAAATTCTTTCTTTTTCTGACTCAATTTTATTTATCAAAACTTCATCAACAAAATCAAAATTACAATGCTCTGATAGTCTGAGGTACAGGTCATATTCCTGATTGGATACTAATGATGTATCAAAACCATTAATTTTTTTTAATGCTCCTTTTTTTATAATTATCGAAGATGTTTCAGATATGCAAAATGAATGCAATAATTTTTTATAAATATCCCCTCTATTTCTATGCCTTATTTTTCTAATTTTAACTCCACGCTCATCATAAACATCATATATGCAATATACTGCACAAATAGATTCATCCAATTTGAATTTTTCCATTTGCTTCTTCAATTTATTCTTTAACCAAATATCATCATCATCTAAAAATGCGATGTAACTACCATTGGATCTTTCAATTCCAATGTTCCTTGCTTTTCCCCCACCTTCTGAACCATTTGTATGCAAATAGATTATTCTTTTATCATTTAGTTTTTTTATTAAATTTTCATTTTCTATTTTATTTGCTTCATTATTACTGTCATCGATTATTATAATTTCCATATTTCCATATTTTTGATTCATTACAGACGCCAATGCACGACTTAACATTTTTGGTCGATTATGTGTAGGGATTATTATGCTTACTAATTTATTCATTTTTATCTATGTACTCCCGATACCATAACTCTATATTTAATAGGCACCATAATTTATTAGCATTCCAAAAATCTGATTTTTTCAATAATTTTTCTATATATTTTTTTTTATAGATCTCTCTCTTTAATGCCCTTTCATCGAGCAATATTTCCTTAAAATATGTATCTAGCCCCTGCTCTAACCATGGTCCTAATGGCGTGGGAAATCCTCTTTTTTCCTGATTATATATTATGTCTGGAATGATCCCTCGCATACTATCTTTTATTACACTTTTTAATTTATTATTTTTCAATTTTTGCTGTATTGGGATTGAATTTGCAAATTCAATTAATTCTGTATCACACATTGGCATTCTAGCTTCTATTGAATGTGCCATTCCCATTTTGTCTTCTGCAATAAAGAGGGAAGGCAAATAAGTTTTCAGGTAGATATATTGTAATTTTTCTATATCATTCAATTCACTTTTATTTTTAAATATTTCAAATATTCTTTTTTTCGGATTGTAGTTTTTTGTTTTATTTAAAAATTCAGTAGTTAATAATTTCTTCTTCTCTCTTTCGGGAAATATTATTGCTATTCCTGAACTTATTTCTGGATAGATCGCCGGCAGAAATAAATAATAAAGTATATTCAATCTTTTTTTATCGTTTAATATCTTAAATATAATTTTTGGCCAGTTTAATGGATTCCGCATTTGTTTTTTATATAGTTTTGCTTGAAATACAGGGTATCCTGCAAATAATTCGTCACCCGCATGCCCAGTTAGAACTACTTTTACATGTTTTGATACCAATTTTGAAAGGTGATATTGGGATATTACTGGAATTCCTACTTTTGGTTCATCCATATGATAAATCATTTTTTTAATATTCTTCAAGAAATCTTTTTTTGTTACCTCCACTTCATAATTTTTAGCATTAATTTGTTGCGCCACTTTTTTTGCAGCGGGAGTCTCATCATATTCTCCCTTAATGTCAAATTTACAAGTAAATGTATTTATTGGATTTTTATTATATTTTGAAGCTATTGTTGTTACACTCCCAGAATCAAATCCTCCGCTAAGGTAGGTTCCCACTGGAACATCGGAGACCATATGTCTTTTCACACTTTCCTGGAATATTTTTTTGAATTCATCTATTGTTTCATCATATGTTCTTTTTTTATAATTGAATTCCGGCTCCCAGTATTTTTCTATTTTTACAGTTTCATTTTCACAGATTATGTGGTGCCCTGGCAATAATATTTTTATTCCTTCGAAAAAAGTTTTGTCATCTAAAATGTTTTGAAAAGTTAAATATTCTGTAATTGCGTAATTATTTGGAATTCGTTTGATATTGTGTTGTAATATTGCCTTAATTTCACTTGCAAAAATAAATTTATCATCTTTATAATAATAATAAAGTGGTTTCATCCCCAATCTATCTCTCGCTAAAAAAAGAGAGTTTTTAGTTTTATTATATATTGCAAATGCAAACATACCATTTAATTTTTTTAATATTTCTTCCCCGTATTCTTCATACCCATGCAAGATGCATTCGGTGTCTGTATTTGTTGAAAATCTATGGCCTTTTTCTTTCAGTTTTTTTGTCAATTTTTTATAATTATATATTTCACCATTGAATATTATGCAAACGGTCTTATCTTCATTCCATATCGGATTTTTCCCCTTTTTGGATAAATCAATTATACTCAACCTATTGTGGCCTAAAGAAATATTTTCTGTGATGTATGTTCCTCGATCATCTGGCCCACGATGATTTATTGAATCTAACATATTAGTTAATATTTTTTCATTTTTCCAATTAAAACCGCTAATTCCACACATATTTTTGATTTATTAATTTAATTTATAATACTTTTGCAATTTAATATTTTTATAAGATAAATCGAAATGTTTTTAATTGACTATTTTTTCATTATTCTATGGTAAAACCAAATTTATTTATTGTCGGGGCCCCAAAATCTGGCACTTCAGCACTATACCGTTTTTTAAAACAACATCCAGATATTTTTATGCCGAAATACAAGGAACCTCATTTCTTCAGTAAAGATCTCCAGAAAGAAAGTGATATTTTTCATGGTTTTTTAAAACATTATCCCTTCAGGAGTGAAGATCAGTATCTTTCTTTATTTTCTGGAGCAAAGGATGAAAAAATAATTGGTGATGCATCCACTCATGCATTATTTTCCAATGTTGCAGCTAAAGAGATTTATAATTTTAATCCAGAATCTAAAATTATTATAATGTTGAGGGAGCCAATAGAATATTTATATTCCCTCCATTCACAACTATATAAACACCTCGATGAAAATGTGGATGATTTTAAAAAGGCATTACAATTAGAAAAATTTAGAAAAAATGGCGAAGGCATCCCAAAAACTGCAGAATTTCCTTCAAAACTGCATTACTCCGATTGGGCTAAATTTGATGTTCAGTTGAGTAGATATTTAAAAATTTTCAATAAAAATAAAATTAAGATTATAATTTTTGATGATTTTAAGTCAGATAATCTAAAAATTTGTAAAGAAATATTTTCTTTTTTAGGTATAGATGATTCTTTTATTCCAGAAATTTCAATAGTACATTCAAATAAAATATTAAAACATCGAAAATTTATGGGATTTATAAAAAATCCAGCGGTATTCAAAATTATGAAAATTATTCCTCGAAAATACTATTCTGCCATTGGCAGAAAATTTCATGATGCACTATACAAGAAACAAAAAAGAAACCCCTTGAATGATTCTTTTTCCAATGAATTGAAAAAAATATATAAACCAATTGTTGAAAATTTATCTGTAATGATAAATAGGGATTTAATATCCTTGTGGAAATATAATGAAATTTAATTTCATAATCCTTTTATTATTCCCAAAGTATAACTTAGATGTTGTAAGGGGATTATCCATAAACTTTTTATTGCATTAAGTTTTTTAAATGATGTCCCAATTTTTATTGCTGTCAAGGTTATTGCTATAGGGTACAATCCCAATCCAATTATTGCAAACTTTAAAAATAATTCATTAATCAAAGACAAAATTATTGAAATCAAGATTGAACTAAAATAAATCAATGGTAAAAAACCATACCATCTTTTTTTTATAAATTGAATTTTGTTTTTTTGTTTTTTTAAGATTTTTGAACTCGCTTCACCATATTTAAAAAATTTCCTAAGTTGTTTTTTTAATGAATCTGGCCTATGGTGCAATACTATTGCATTTGGATTAATGAAAAATCTTCCCCCTTTTTGATGTAATCTGTGGTTAAACTCTCCATCTTGGCCAACAATCAATGATTCATCTTGCTTGTTTCCTTCCCATGCTTTCTTTTTATATAATGCATTGCAATTAGGAATGGAATTCACCTCTGTTATTTGTTTTAATATTTTTGTTTGTGCAGTTCCGCCAGCACCCAAGAGGGTTTTTTCTATTTCTGCAAATAATCTTGAAGTTTTCGAATCTGTTTTTGGTATTGGATTTATTCCCCCAACACAAATTGTATTTTCTGGAGAATGGTCCATTGTATTTACCAATATTTTTAGCCAATTTTTATCCACTATGCAGTCCCCATCTGTGAATGCATAATATTCTGTATCTTTTTCTGATTCTTTAAATCCCCTATTTCTATTTGCAGCAGAACCATTTTTTGTATTTTGAATTAATTTTATTGCATCCTGTGTTAACGAAAATTGCTCAACTTTTTTATATGTGTCATCATTTGTTTTAGAATCCACTACAACTATTATTTTATAATTTTTATAATCTAAATCAACTAAACTGTGTAAAAGGAATTTAATATTCTTTTCTTCATTATATGCGGGAACTATTATAGTTATCTTAGGTTCTATCATCTTTTATTGCAATTGTCCTTACTATTTTAGTAATTTTTCTTTCAGTTTCTTCTATTTTCATGTATAATCTAAATATCATGTATGATAATAGAATTATTAATCCATATAGTCCTGCTTGCGTAGCACTTTCTATACCAATAAATAAGAAAAAGCTATCTATTAATCCTGGAAATAGTGCAACAAAAATTATTATTATCCAGAAAATTCCCCAGAATGGAGCTTCAAGTTTATCCAAATTCTTATGTTTTATGTTTGTAAACACTCTGCTTAATGCAAAGATGCTAAATATCATTATTATTATTTGTATTGTGTCCATTTTATCTCTCCAACATTATATCGCCATATTTCGATTTTGTTATTTTTTTCATTCCCTCTTTAAAAGAGGTTTTTTTAATTTCAAATTTGTCCCACCATGGGAACATTTCGAATTCATCTCCAGATGTTAAAGATAAAACTTGATCTTTTGTAAATTCTTTTTTTCTCAGAATGAAATTGTAAGTTCTTAATAACAATATGAATGTTTTGATTGGAATTTTCATAATTAATCTTGTCATTTTTTTTGATTTTAAGATTGTTTTTACCATGTCAATAAAATCTATTGAATCTCCGTTTATTGGATAAATTTTATTTTTTGGTTTTTTTTCAATTAATTTTTTTATAATTTTCGCATAATCTTCAACATAAACTGGTTGCCTCGGATGTTTGCCATTTCCAGGTATGGGGAAAATTGGACTAAACTTCATGAATTTTATCAACCATCCAACATTTTTATTATCAAATGGCCCATACATCATGGAGGGCCTAAGAGAAACATAGTTTATTCCGCTTTTTGTCACTATCTCCTCCCCTTCTTTTTTACTTTTTGCATAATTGTCCAATCTGATTGAGATTACTGCTGCCGAACTAGTATGAATTATATATTTAACATTAAATTTTTTCATTGCATCAATTATATTTTTTGTTGCGGTTATGTTGTTGTTTTTAAATGGCATATAATCTGTTGCAGAAATTTGGGCATTTAGTTGAATGATGGTATCTGCATTTTCAAAAGTTTCTTCCCATTTTGTTTTTTTTGATAAATCTGAATAAACGATCTTAATTTTTGGATGTATTTTTTTTAATAATTCCAAATTATTTTTATGTTTATCTATAACTACTAATTCATATTCATTTTTCAAAAATGGAACTAAATTATGGCCCACAAATCCGGCCCCACCACAAATGACAATTTTCTTCTTTTTATTCATATTAGATAAATTCCTATTTTACTTATAAAACTTTGCGTGTTTGATCCTATCGTCTTAAAATAAATTTTATTATCATTTTTATTCCATTTTTTATGCTCTGCCCACTATGTTTTTTTTCAAGAGAGTGGGTGGAATAAATAACTTCGATTGGAACTTCTTTGAATGATAATTTTTTATTATGTATTTCTCCAATAATTTCACTACAAAATTCATATCTATCGAAAGTTACATTGATCTTTCTTATTGCATTTTTATTGAATATTTTAAATCCACTCTGTGAATCCCTGACAAATAATCCGAAAAATAATTTTGTGATCAAACTTCCTATGAAATTAGCTATCCTCCTCTGAATTGGCATATTTTCCAAATTTCCAATCATTCTTGAACCAATTACCACATCATATTTGTCTGCATAATTTAGTAATTTTTTAATATCTTTTGGATTATGTTGGCCATCTGAATCCATGAAAATCGCATAATCATAGTTATTTATTTTTGCATAGGTTAAACCAGTGCTTGTTGCCGCACCTGCCCCACGATTGATTATGTGCCCCAATACCCTTGCCCCAGCTTTTTTTGCAGATTTAACAGTTTCATCTGTTGACCCATCATCTATTATCAGGATATCTTGGAATCCAACTTTTTTAATTTGATTTATAACTTTTGTGATGATTTTTCCTTCGTTATATGCTGGCAAAATTATTAATATTTTTGTCATAATTATTAGATTTGAGTAAGCTTTAAATATCTTGTGGGATTCCAATAAATATGGCCGAAAATGATAATTCAGAAGTGCAAATCAATTTTAATAGTATAAAAAAGAATTGGTATGTTTATGTTTTATTGGCTATATTATTATTCGCTTTCGTTTTGAGAGTTTATCATGTTGATTATCCGGTCGTAGGATACCATAATTGGAAAGAAACGCATTATTTGACTGAGGCAAGAAATTTTGCTGAGGATGGATTTTTTGCCCATGGATTTTTTATTCCTGCGGTGGATTTCCCCCATCTAATTGGAGAATATTCTAATTCTTTTGGGGCGCATACGGACCCATTCCCAATATCTTCTATTTTGATTTCAATTCTTTTTATGCTATTTGGGGCAAGTTTATTTCTTGCTAGATTTATGATGATCTCATTAAGTTTGGGAACTGTAATATTATTGGCGTTAATTGTAAAAAAATTATTTAAAAGAAATGACTTATCTTTGATTGTAGCGTTTGTTGCGGCCATTAATCCACTTTTTATATTTTTTGGTAGGCAGGTCCAGGATATTAATCCAGCTATGTTTTTAGGATTATTATCTATATTTACATATTTAAAATGGAGAGAAAATAAAAAAACCAAATTGTTGGTATTAGTTGCTATTTTTATGGCATTTTCCATAATGGTTAAATATAGTTTTGCTTTGTTTGCAGTTCCAATATTTTTCACATTCCCATTTAAAAAAATAAAAAAATATTTTAAACAAGTTGTTTTGGCATTAATTTCATTTTTGATCCCATTATTTTCATGGATTTTTTATAGTAGGATCAAATCTGAAGAATTAGATACCAAGCTTGCAGCATCTTATTATGATCTTTCTAAGGTTTTTGATTTAGAATTTTGGAATATAATGAAATCCTATGCTGCAGATAATTATACTCTGATTGGAGTTTTATTTGCATTAATCGGATTTTCTTTATTTTTTTATTTGTATAAAAAGAAATTTTCTTATAATTTCATTTTATGGTATCTTCTGGGGGCGATCCCTTGGTTTTTTGTAATGGCTGATAAAATGTCTGGTCACAATTATCATCAATACCCAATCGCGCCGCTGGTAATATTTTTCATATCCTTTAGTTTTTTAGTAATTGCTACAAATATTGCTAAATTTTTGAAAAAAAGAAATATAAAATGGATCGGAGTATTGATTTTGATGATTGTTTTATTCATCCCCTCTTTAGAATCAAAGGACAGGATGTTTGATGTGCAGTTTGTTGGATTGGATCTTGCTGGAGACTACATTAATGCTCATTCTCTAGAAGAGGAAAGAATATTTTTCCCAGGACATCAAAGTTATGGCGTTTTATGGCATGCAGATCGAATGGGATTTGCAGAAATTCCTAATGAAGAAAATATAAAATTTGGAGAGGAAGAAAGAAATGTTACTTGGATTTTCCTATATCAGTGGGGACTAAATACTCTTAATGAACCGCAATGGGGATATATTTCTAATAACTATGGTCTAGAGCAATTCGCATTTCAATTAAATGCCGATAAAAGTCCAAAGCTCGTTTATTTGTTGTTGAAAAAAGGTGGATCCTTCAATATGGATGATTTAAATTTATTTCTTCAAGATAATGATAAAGTACAAACGAAATATTATGAATCAACAAAAGGCAATATACCTCTAATGTACTATTCGGTTAATTAATTTTATTTTTGAGGTGAATACTATCATTAATAATTCTGAAATTACTGTTAATATCCTAAATATAATTGGTACCAGTATTGCAATTGGCTGTGGAAATTGGGACGCAAGTAATATCGTCATGGTTCCTTCTCGTACTCCAATTCCCCCCGGGGTTAAAAAACTAATATATCCAATTACCCATGAAACTGCAAAAATTCCCGAAATATTTAAAATTGAAAAGTAACTTATTTCTGGAAAAATTGATTTTATTGTTAATAATAACGAGGTGCCAATAATTATCCAACTTATGCCATATAAAATTAATATTATAATTAATGATGTCCAGGGAATATTTATATTTATTTTTCCTTTCAGTTTCCCCTTTTTTATTAAAATTTTATTTATTAAGTTATTAAACTTTTCCGACCTTAAAATAATTAAACATGCCAACAATATTAATAATACTGCAGGGGCATTCATTTTTACTATGCCTGGACTAAAAAGTAAAAATATGGCTATTGCTGAAGCCATCATAGATAGTGTTTCAATAACTAAACTAGTTAATGTTGTTGTTTTTGGAATTCCGACTTTTTTTGAAAAGTAGGCCCTTCCAAGAAAATGCCATATTTTTCCAGGAGTATACCTTCCAATTTCTGAAATGGATCTTATTTTTATTGCTTTTTTTATACTTATTTCATATCCGAGATTTTTTATTATAATCTTCCAGATTATTGAATGGATCACATAAAATATTAAAAGTAAACCCAATGATAAAATTATTGGAAATAAATTAAAATTTTCCACACTTTGAATAAATTCTTGCCAGTTATCAAATAAATTTTTCAATAAAAAATATGAAATTATTGTGATTACTGCAATGCTTAATAATCCTTTAGATTTCATTTTTGAGCAACCACTATTAATCCTATTCCCCAGGGTAATTTATTAAATAAATTATCTACTTTGAATATATTTGCTAAATATTTTGAATGTTTTTTAATTTTAATGTTTTTTAATTTTTCATTTTTTAATGTTTTTAGATATATTTGCCTATGATAAAATCTTGTTAGTGGAAATCCCCAATAATGGATGTCTATTATTTTAAATCCATTCATCTTTAATAATTCCATTAACCGTTCTTTTGTATATCTTCTTTTATGTCCTGCCCATTCATCACTTTTATCCCATAATTTGGGATTTGCTGGAACACTTAAAAATAATTTCCCATTTTCATTTAGTGTCCGATGAAATTCTTTTATTGCAGTCCCATCATCTTCAATATGTTCTAACACTTCTGAACAAATTATCCCATCAAAGGTGTTATTTTTGAAATTTAAATTGGTTATATCTCCGCGTTCTAATTTTATATTTGGAGATTGTATTTTTTTTGAAGTATATTCTATAAATTTTTGAGATAAATCAATTCCAACAATTTTATACTTGCCCTTTGATAATCTTAATGAAAGACTCCCATTTCCGAATCCAGCATCCAAAATTAATCCTTTTTTTAATTTTTTATTTATTTGATTTAATAATATTGATTCTCGATAATAATGTCGTGGTCCAAAATATTCAGGTTCCGATCCCCATTCTGTTTCTTCCATTTTAAATAATATTTTTTGTTTTTTTACCTATTGCAGATATTGAATATTTTTCTTTATAAAGGTTATACCCGTTTTGCGATATTTCATCAGATAATGTTTTATTTTTAATCAATATATTTATTTTATTTACTAACTCTTTAACACTTCCTTGTTTACAAAAAATTGAATTTTTATTATCTACGAACGATCCTTCTATACTTGCGAGACTATCGGAGATTATTACTGGTTTTTTCATAGCAATCATTTGAAAGGTTTTATTTGGTATAACCCTTCCTGCTTTTGCGCCCAAACCGAAGTGTCCGCCTAAACAAATATCAGATTTATTTATTTCTTGTGGTAATTCATTGTAGGGAATCCAATCAATAAATTTTATATTATTTATTTTTAATTTTTCATATAATTCTAATATTTTTTTGTGGGTTTGCCCCTTACCAATAATTGTAAATTTTATTTTTGGATTCTCATTAAATATTTTCGCAGTTTTTAAAATATATTCTACTCCATGGATTGGAGTGAATTTACCATAGAATAATATGTTGATTTCATTATTGTCTTTTTTCTCCAATGGTTTGAAAATATCGTCATCTGCCCCAACAGGAACAACTCTTAATTTTTTTTTATTTACTTTCAGTTCTTTTTTAAAATATCTCGCATGTTCGGGCGTATCAAGAATTACGATGTTCGCTAGTTTACAAGATAACTGATCTAGCATCATAGTTAATTTTGCAGGAATTGATTTTTTTTTGAATAATTTTCTGTCTAAAACTATTGTATCGTACATTGAAATCATTGGGTTAAATATTATTTTTTTTCTTGGTGCAAGTAATCTTATCAGAATCATATCAAATTGACCCGGATATCCAACAATTATTGTATTACTTTTTTTGGATTTTTTATATTTTTTTATTAATTCATTATATCCTTTTAATAAATTTAGAATTATTTTAGTTTTTGATTTGAAAAATTTTCCAGTTTTATCTTCGGATTTTTCCCATAATGCCTGATGACATTCTATAACCTCCACATTATTCCTTTGCAGGCCTTTTATCATTATCCTGTTTCGAGGGTAATTTTTTTCATATGTGCCGAAATACATTACTGCATTATTGGAAACCTGATTTTTTTCTGACTTCATAGTTTTTTGTATCATTCTTTTTTATTATCATTTCTCCAAGCAATCCAAGTGAAATTAGTTGAAGTCCCATTAACATCATCACAAATCCAAATATTATAAGACTTATGTGCTCCAAAAATGAATGATTTAAGATAATTTTCAGATATAATGCGATCAATTCCATTATTATTCCTGTTGAACCAGATAGTAATCCTAAACTGCCAAAAAAATGCAATGGCCTATTTGAATAATTTGTTAAAAATTTTATTGTTATGAAATCAAATAATCCTCGAAATAACCTCATAAATCCATACTTACTTTTGCCATGAATTCTCCTATGGTGTTTAACTCTGATTTCTCCCACCCGAAATCCTTTTGCTGTTGCTAAAGCAGGTATATATCTGTGCATGTCCCCATATAATTTGAGACTTTTCGCAGTTTCTGATCTATATGCTTTGAATCCACAATTCATATCGTGAATTTTTACTCCTGTTGCCTTTCTTGTAACATAATTTGCCAATTTTGAAGGTATTGTTTTTGTTATTGGATCGTTTCTTTTGAATTTCCATCCACTAACTAGGTCATAATGTTTTATTGCTTCTAAAAATCTTGGAATTTCTCTTGGATCATCCTGCAAATCGCCATCCATTGTGAAAATTATTTCCCCTATTGCCTCTTTAAATCCTAAATCTAAAGCATATGCCTTTCCAAAATTTCTCCTAAATTCGATTAATTTTATGTTCTTATTGATTAATTTTGTTATTTCAGAAATTGTTTTATCTGTACTGCCATCATCTATGAATATTATTTCATATGATTTTTTTAACTTTTCTAATACTTGAATTAATCTTTGATGAAGTATTGCTATATTTTTTTCTTCATTCAAAACTGGAATTATTATTGATAAATCTACCATTTTACCCTCCAAGTATAAATATTGAAATTATTCACGCCTTTCTCATGATTAAATAATTCAAAGTGATCTAAGTTTTCACCATTAAAGAAAAATAATTCTGTAAACATGCTCCCTAGTAATGCGGGATGCATTAATCTCGCCATTGACTTTGTTGAATCATATGCTACCGAGATTTCATTACTTCCTTCAGTTGAGCTATAAATTTGATTATCGATTCTAAATGATTGTAATTTTACTTGACCTTCTTTCGTATTTACATATGCTTGATTATTTTCAATTATAATGCCATTTTCACAGATTATTGTACTATTCTGTGTTTGACATCTCCCTGTTTGTGAATAAGATGGATAGGGTGCAATCCAGGCATTTGCTTCTCTTTCAGACAAACCATTTAATTGTCTATAAATTGATTGAGATTCTTCTTCTGAATAATTTAATTCTTCTTGCAATTTTTGTAAGGCATTATCTTTTGTATTTGATTTTACAATATTATATGCTAATGCTTTTTCAAAATCCCATGATCCAAAATGAGCCCAAACTCCTGCTTTCGAAACCATATCTTCAGAAGTTATGAAATAATTTTCTGGAGGGTTGCAAAACATTTTTTCTGTGATTAACTCTGGATTATCAGTATATTTTTTTAGTATATTTTCTGCTTGATCCTCCTCCAATAGTATTTCATCAATTATTTGTTTTGTTAATAATGGATTCTCTGTTTCTTCAAGCAATAGATCGTATGCATCATTTGCCCCACAATCTAACATCCTTAATATTGCTATTGCTTCTTCTTCATTATCTGTTAAAAGGACTTTCCCTATCCAGTGTGCTGGAGGGCTATTTTGTGATGCGCCATCAAATGTTACAGGCCTATCTGCAATTGCTTTAAACCAATGTCCAAAATCCCACCATGAATTAACTATAGCATTTTCTGGAGTTTCCTGTTCAATTTTTGTTAGGGTGTCATACCATGCATCACTCATTTGTGGAACTTCATTAAGTGCAGTCCGGTGAGTATCTTTTATTGGTGAGATAAACATTACAACCAATAATATAATTAAAATTATACTAACGAATTTTTTATTTAATTCTAAACTTTTTGATAATTTATTTGTTACAAAATTATATGTTTTTCCAGCAAGAATGCCAATGGCTATTACATAGACTGGAACTAGGAACATTGAAAATCTTAACCCACTTAAAGATCCGAATAGAGTTCCCAGGAACCAAATTCCCAAAAACATACCATACTTTATATCAAATTGTTTTTTATCTTTTTTTATAAAGAAAATTGATATTGAAATGATTACTAAAATTGCTAGTAATGGGCCGCCTAGTGTGGAAATAACTTTTGTTAAGGATGTATCTCCTAATTCTGCAACAGTGGTATATACATTTGGCCATAATGTTTCTTTTGCAGCAGATTTTAAGAAAAGTATGCTTATTGGGCCTTTCAGTATGTCTAACATTGCCCCAAATCCTTTGAATATTATTACTGAAATTATTGTTGATAATGTGTATGCTACAAATGTTGCAAGAACATTTTTCATTTTTAATGTTTTGTGGAAATATTTTTTATGTACAAATATTAAGTATATTAAATATGCAATCATTGAAGCAATTATGAAATCAAAAATATACCACCATCCTTCCCAAGCAAAAGCAAATATCCCTGTTAGTAATCCTGCTAACCCAGCATAGATATATTTTTTGTGAATTTCTTTATGCCTCAAAACAAATGATTCTAAGAACAACCATGATATCATCAATGGGAAAAAAATGTTATAAACGTCAGTATCTGAAAATCCGGCAGGAGTTCTCCCTAAAAATACTGGGCTGATTGCCAATAATGTTGCGGCAACTAATCCTCCGA
>JABJPM010000023.1 GCA_018663865.1 Candidatus Woesearchaeota archaeon
CAAAATAAATTGTTAAATGACTCAGATATTTTGAAATTGCTTAATGCTGCAGATACAGTTAGAGATAAGGCAATAATCTCTGTTTTATCTGAAAGTGGATGTAGGGTTGGAGAATTAATCGATTTAAATTTAGAAAATGTTAGTTTCGATAGTTATGGGGCTTTTATTGATATTCAAGAAAGTAAAACAAAAGAACGAAAAATTAGATTGATTATTAGTGAACCATATTTGAAGCACTATATAAATCAACATGGATTTAAACATAAATTTGAATCTCCGTTGTTTTATTCTATGGGGCCTCGTAATAAAGGTCAGAGGATTACTATGGCTGGGGTTAGTGAATCTTTAAAAAATGAATTGTTATCCAAGACAAAAATACTTATTCATTGTTCTAACGGAGGATTGCACGATTACCTAGAGTATTCTATTCTTGATGGGTTAACTCATGGATGTGTGCCTTTATGTGTTACATCTGATTCAAAACAATATTCAGTAATTGAAGAAAATAACATCGGGAGGGTCGTTTCTAATGAAAAAGAAGGGGCTATAGCAATTGGGGAAATTATAAAAAATTATGAAGTATATATGGACAATATCAGTATATTTATGAATAATTTTTTTAAATCTCAAAATAGGCTCTGGAAAAGATGGGAAAATACTTTTGAAAAAATAATAAACAATAATTTCAAAAATTTAAAATAGAATCAATTTTGATAAAAGTTTTTTTATTATCTTCAAATAAAATACTTCCTTCTTTGCCGATTATTTTTATTTCGTTTGGTGTAACCAATAATCCATTTTTTTCAGATAATGCAATAAGTTTAGAAATTTTTCTTTCATTTATCAATTTTAATATTTTTTCTTCTTCATTATTATTATAATGGCAAGTTATTTCAATATTATTTAAAATGTTAAACCCTTCTATACTTGTAAGGCCCACTTCATTTGAATCATAAAGTAATGCTGATGAAATAGTTTTAGCGAAAATTACTGCCCCTGCAGAACCCCCATAAATTGGTGTTTCACTATCAATTGCCTTTTCAATGAATTTACCTAAAATAGTTTCTTTTATAGTTTTTAATAAATATGCTGTATTCCCTCCCCCTATGTATATCCCTGAAAAATCAGAAGGATTTCTTTTTTTTAAAGTATGGATTGTTTTTTCAGTTAACATTTCATATTCATTAATTCCTAACTCATTAAATGTTGATTTAAGCCAATTTAAACAACTATCATATGAATGACGATTATTGTCCATGGCTATTGGGATATATAATAGAGGCTTTGATTTATCTAAAAAACTTGCAAAAAGTTGATCCATTTCTTTTGAATCTTCTCCACTTCCTCCTCCGGACAATATTATTTTCATAAATAATTATAATTAATTAATTAATAAAAAGGTTGCGGTTTTAATTTAAAGTACAATAATATTTATATACATATAGAAATATGTTTTATATACGGAGGAAATAGTCAAATCCTTGTTGTTTTACTTATCGAGACTTATTGGTTTTAATTGTTATTATTTGGGAGAATTATAAGCATAGAAAGGGATATAAACTTAAACAATATATTTATACTATGAAAATATGGATTATAATACTTATTATTATTTTAATATTCTTATTACTTATATCGATGGGTTTACTCTCTGGATATGATCTTGGTCCAGAAGAAATACTTATGAAATTCTTTGAAAAATAAATTATTGGTTTTAATTGTTATTATTTTGGAAAGTTTTTTTTTATGGGACCAATGGTTTATATCGAAAAGTTTATATAGAACCATTATGATACTAATAACGTACTTGATTTGAGTTGTCTTTCGGGATTTCTCTTGTCTTGTGCACGTACTTTCACTTGGTTAGACTTTCGGGTTTTTCCTTGTGTTCGTACACCTAATATTTCTAAAGAATTAAAATAATAGTTTTTTACTATCAAGTACACTAGAGCAACTTATAAAAAATGTTACAATTCCTTTTTTTAATTAGAAAATTATTTATATGTATATATTCAATTATTCACAATGAAATTAACTAATTCTAAATTAAAAAAAAGAGTAGATGCCTTAATGGAGGATTTCTATAAAAATGATAATGAAAACACACTAGAAATCTTAAAAATGGAATCAGAAAGACTACTTTCAGTAACTGAATATCCTAAGGCCCATATAGCCCTTGCCCTTTATTATTCAAATTCTGAAGATTTTGGAAAAGCAGTATCTGAAATTAATCAGGCCATAAAATTAGAAAACGATAACAAGTTTATCTGGGCAGTAAAAAAAGAGATAGCAAAAAAAATTAAAGACAAAAAAATGATGGCAGTTTGTGATAAAAAGATTGAAGTTATACAAAAAGAGAGCACAGTTCATATTTGTTCCAATTGTAACAGCAAATTTCCACTAACTAAAAAACAAATTAAAGAAGTGAAAGATTATCTTCCTGGAGAGGTTTCCTGCCCAGAATGCTTTAATAAATTAGAGATAAAATGATAGAAATGTCCAAAAAAGATAAAAATAAATTATATATTCGTTTACCCAAATATTTATCCTAAATCAATAATTTTTACGTTAATTATATACCCCAGTATATACTTTCAAAAGATTTATAAGTTAGATATCTTCCCAAAAGTATGGAAAAAATACTCAAATCTCCATTAATAGTTCACTATGAACTAACTGATAATTGCAATCATGATTGTACCCATTGCTATAATTCTTTTGATCATACAGTTCCATTAGTTCCCTATACTACCATGAAGGCAATTGTAGAAGAAGTTATCCAAAATGAAGTATTTCATGCAGTTGTTACAGGGGGGGAGCCTTTCAAAGATAGAATGGGCTTACAATATGTTTTAGAAGAATTTACAAAAAATAATATGAGATTATCTCTTAATACAAATTTGGCTATGGTAAATGAAGATGATATCCAGATGGTTAGAGATAACAATGTAAAATCCATCCTTACAAGTGTCATTAGTTATAGTCCAGAAGTACATGATGAAGTAACCGGGGTCCCTGGAAGTTTAAAAAGAACTTTAAAGAATATGGGAATCTTTGCTTCCCTTAATTATGGGATTACTGCAAATATGGTTGTAAACAAAAATAGAGTTAATGATGTTTATAAAACGGGCAAATTAGCAATAGAAAATGGAGCAAGAGGTTTTTGTGCAACAAGAATGGCCCCACTAGATGAGAAAGATATTCCTTTAATGTTATCTGGAGAAGATACAGAATTAATGTTAGAACAGTTATTATTAATAGAAGAAGACTTTGGAGTCCAGATAGGCTCATTAAACCCATTGCCAAGATGTTTCTCAGATAATCCAAGATATCATAGATTTCAAAAAGGAAGTTGTAGTGGTGGAAGAGTAAATGCAACAATAGGACAAGATGGAGATTTACGGGCTTGCCCACATCAAGCAGAATCTTATGGAAATATTGTTGAAGAGGGTATGTCAAGTGTTTGGCAAAAAACACCGGTTTTAGCTGAAGAAAGAGTCCCTACTGAATGTGGAGATTGTAAAGAAGTTAAAGGATGTGCAGGCGGATGTGGTGAAACTTCAAGAGTTGTTTCCGGAATAAATTCAATGGATCCGCTAGGGAGGGGAGTTGAACACGTTCAAGAGATTGACCAATCATTACCAGAAGTGAATCCTAATCAAAGATTTTCATTTAGAGAAGATATCATTTATAGGGATGAAAAGTCTGGAGGTGTTTTTTATAGAAAACCTTCAGAGCATATTGTATTACCAAATAAAGGCGTACAAGTAGTAAAAGATTTATCACAAATTACATTCAACATTAATGAAGTAGTAGAAGTTTTAGGTGAAGGAATTGTTCCTTTGGTAAAACTTTTATATAAGAAAAACTTGTTGAAAAAACATATGGAGGATTAACAAAATGGTAGAAAAACTATTAGTTGGAACAAATGGTACAATAGAGGATTTAGCAATTAAATATGATGCAAGACCTACTGACTCTGTTATTTACAACGTAAAAACATCAATGTCTGTTTGCGATGACTACTGTGATTGTGATGGTGGTGTTGATGGTGACACTTGCGATAGTGGAGTTTGTGATATAGAATAATGAAAATATATGATTTGTTGGATACGGGAGAAGATGAATTCATTAAAGAAATCTATGAAGATGGAATCCAATCCCTATCTAAATTTTTTGGATTTACTATTAAGCCAGTTATGATTTTCGTTAAAGATAGAAAGACCATTAATAGATTAAAAAACCAAGAAACAGAAAATTGGGTCGTTGGTTGGGTTGAAGGAAATAGAATATTTATGCTCCATAGGGATTCTTATGGAATAGAAACTTCAAATACTTATGATCCAAAATATTATGGAGCTACATTAAAACACGAAATGGTTCACGTTTTCCATAGAAATCTATCAAAGAATAAAATGCCTTTGTGGTTAACTGAAGGTATTGCTATTTATCTATCTGGACAAGTAGATATGAAAGAACCAGTAGATACATTAAAAGAATTCTTAGATATTGAAAAATATGATCAAGGAAATATTTACAAAGAATCTGGATTTGTAATTAAAAAATTAATTGATAAATTTGGTAAAGAAAAACTAATTGAATTAATTAAATTTACTTCTGTTATGAAATCAAAAGTTGAATTTTTAGATAAATTTAAGAAAATATATGGATCTGAACTATCGTATGATTGGATTAATTCTTTGTAATTTTTTCAAAATATATATAAAGAAAATAATGTATTAGTAGATGTTCTAATTTTTGGACATATTTAACCCAGAAGAACAAATTAATGGAGTGTTAAATGGTAGAAAGAGATCATCATGCAGAATGGAGTAAATGTACATCTGAGCAGATAGCCGCTGCAAAGGAGATTTATAAGAAATCTAAAAATTTTGACCCTACAATAGATTTGGACAAAGTTGGTGGAGAGATTTGGGATATGCTTGATGAGGGAGATTATATAAAATTGAAACCTATAAGAAAAAAAATTAAAGATAAATATAAACTTTTTAATGGGGTAGATAATCATTAAAATGGACAAGAAAAAAAATTTTGGAGAGAAATTTGTTGATATTAGCATGACTGCCCAGAGGGTTAAATGCAAATTTAGTCACATTATCTTTAATATTTTATCAGTTATTTTCATACTTATTTCAATATTTTTATTTGTATTTATGGGGTGGCAAATAGGAGTATTTGGACTTGTTTTTTCCTTGATTTTTTTTAGCCTTGCAAAATTTAGTAAATGGAATGATGGGCACACTGCAAATATTCAAGAAGAATTTAATAATAATTTAGAAGATAGAGATACTGATCCGCAATAATATTTATATTTTCAAAATCTTCTATCTATGTCTTCAAATATTTTTTCTAAATCATGTTGAGTGTTATTATTATAAACAATTAAATCCCAATTTGGACTTTCACTTGGTTCGTCCCATCCAGCATATCTCCATTCAGAAGTGGGGTCATTTAATCTCCCTCTTTTAAGATTTCTTTCTTTTAGAACATTGTCTTCGGCCCTAATATATATTAAAGACTTTTTACATGGGATTTCATATTTCTTTCCATCTGGACCAATTAAATAGGAATCTAAAGAACTAGACCTCAACACATTAAGCCCGGCAGTATAATCAACGACGGTATCAAACCCCATATATAATGTTGTTAAGCTTCCTTTTTTTAATTGGTTGAAAATATAACTCTCTTTTTCCCTAAAGTTTGGGTCCTTCTGAAATTTTAGGTAATCTACCGCACCAAATATAATTTCTCTCAAATCATCAGAACTATGTTTGGCAAAACCTAATTTATTTCTTAAGTAATTACTAATGCTAGATTTCCCTGCACTTGGAAAGCCAGTCATAAGTACATAATTTGGAATATCCATAGTAAATTAAGAAATAAATTGTTTATAAATGTTATCATTTAACAGAAGTTACATAATTGAATAAGCAGAAATATTATTTGCCACAATAATATTTATATAGATATATAATTATATTTTATATACGGAGGAAATAGTCAAAATCCTTGTTGTTTTATTTGTTAAGACTTATTGGTTTGGAGTTCCGGGATAACCATTTCCGCCGCCCTGCTGGCCACCCAATTCTTTTGGAAGTCTAGAGAATCCCCCTCCAAAAAAGGTGTCAAAATGTTTTTGAGGCAATATGTCTCCGTAACCGACTAGATAGGATGCATACATGTCTCTTGATTGCGCCCAACTTGGTCCTGCTTCATAAGTATAAATTGGAGAATTCATTGCCTCCAAGGAGGGTAATGTGGGACTTGCTTTGAATTGTGCCGCATATGCTCCCGATTCCACAATGTGCCTTCTTTCCTCGTTTGCATTTTTTTCCATCTCTTTAAGATGTGCTTTTAATGGGACATCCCCCATTCCTAGTGCCAAATGCGAATCATTGTATCCGAAATTATCTGTTAAGTGGACGTGTTTAATGTCTTTCGCAATCTTTTTAGTTTCTGCAACTATCTCTTTATCTGAAAATCCCTGTTTTCTTAATTGATGTATGTGTCCAACATCCCATGTTGTTCCAATTATTTTATCCGCAATTTTTTTTGCTTTCTTGATTTTCATCTTTTTTTCTTTTACTAATTCTTTTGCAAATTTATTTTTAGTTTCATCCAATAATTTTTTCATTGAATCCCCTCTAGAGAGAACCATTGTTGGCATGACGTTTTCCAATGAGATTATTGGTGCACTATCCCCATATTTTTTATAGGCATATTTTGCGGCATTAGAAATAGTTTCTACTGTTTTTTTTCTTGCAAATTCTTCTGAAGAAACAAATAATTCTGGGGCACTTAAATCCGAAAAATGTGTAAGTATTCTATCATTCATTTCATTATGCATTTGATTTATCTTTCTTGATTCTTCGTATATTTTTGGATCGTCTTTATCCAATTTGTTTAATTCTTTAACTTTTTGCAAATAATATTTATTAAATTTTTCATATTCTGCTTTTGAAGATTTGATTATTTTTTCGTTTACCTCATACTCTTTTTTTTCTTCCCTATTCGTTGGTTTTTTTCTATATTTCAGATATTTATGATGAAGTGTATTTAATCCAGATCCGAGATGAGTATCATATTCCTGGATTTGTTTCATGTTTAATTCGATTTGAGAATTTATTCTAATGAATTCATTTTTTTCTTCATTTGACATTTTCTGAATTCCCCGCTCATTATCTTGGGATTTCATTTTCAATTTTATGTAATCATAACTTTTAGTCATTCGGTCATTCATGTGTTGTAATTCTTGTTTTGCTTTTTGGTGACTCATCAATTGTAATTTTTCTTGATCCCATGTCGTATTATTTATTGTTTCTAATCTTTCTTGAACTGAATATTCTTTATCATTCCTCATATATTTCAAAACTTCTCTCTGAACTGGTGCCAGTTGCCCTTTATCTTGGTCTACTATGTGCATCGTTTTTATCACTTCGTCGCCCTTCTTATGCATCATTCCCCCTTCCACTACATCTTTTTTATATCTTAGTGGCCTTCCTTGGGAATCAGTTTCTGTAACAGATCCTGGCATTCCTGCGGTAGAGTGAATTGTTATTGGAATATTTCCAGAAGGATCTAATTTGTGTGATCTATCAATTACCGATTTGATATAACCCTCATTCTCTTGTCTACTCTCTTCAGTCCATTTCCCTTGAGGATCAAATCCAGCTGGATCAACGATTGGAGCATGAACTGAAATTTTTGAATCAGTCAATTTTGATAATCTCCTCATTTCATCAAAATGTTGTTCGGGAATTGTGTCAAATACATCTGCTTGAATCGCTCCAACTTCAACATTTTTCATTCCAGAATTAAGCAATTTCCCCATTTCCCCTATTTGATTTGGAGTTTGAGGGGAGGTTGGTGCACCTTGTCTTGCAAAGGATAACATTACATCAGTATCCATACTATTATTTCTTCTATTGTGGAATTCTGCCATTTTAGATTGTTTTATACATTATACCTTGTTGTTCCGATTTTTTCCTTTTTAATATTGATTCTGTGGAAAAATCTTTATTTGATTCATCTAGGTTTTCTGTTTGAATATTGAAACTTTCTTGTTGAGTTTGATAGGCATCAGTATTTTCTTTATATGGTGTGATTTCTTCCAATGGTTTATTTGGATTATTTTCCAAGGGATCATTTATTATGTTTGTATTTAATTCTACACCAGTTGAATAGTTTTTTTCACCTTCAAATAAACTGTAATCAATTTTTTCTTCCTCATCTTTTTGTTTTTGTATGAATTTCATTTTTGGCAATTGTTCTTCCAATGTTTTCACAGTTTGCCTAATTTGAATCTCTGGTTGTTTCAATGTTATTCTTTCTTCCAAATTTTCTTGATCCATTATTTGTTGCAAAATTATTTCTAATTGTTTTTGTAATTTTTTATCATTTATTTCTTTTAATTCCCTCATTTGAAGGCAATTTTTTCTTTTGTATCTGTTATTGTTTCTAATTTCTTCAATAAATTTTCAATTACCATGTCATCATCCTATGTGTTTTTTTGAAAATGCTATATAGTAACTGGCAGCTGTCCATCGCATCGGATTTTGCCGATTTCACAACTAATTTTTTCTGATTAGAATTTGCTTCTTTTTCTGCAAATAATGCATTGAATGGGGAAAATAATTCTTTTAATCCCAATAATGGATTTGGCAATTTTTCCCTTTCTTTCTTTTTTATCTCTGGTTCTTTCCCTTGGACGTAATAGTCGATATCGGCTTGCATATCTTTCAAAGATGATTCAGTTAGATTCTCTATTAATTCCATATCCTCAAATACTTCCAATTTTTCGATGTCCAGTATGTCTGATTCGGATAATCCAAATGCCCTAAAAAATATATCTATTACTCCCAGGTGGGCATAATGTGTAGATTGGCCCTGCCTTGCCACTTGAGGGACAGTCCTAAATTGGAATTCGACCTCTACACAAGAATAAAATTTTTCATTGAATTTATAATTATCATATGATTCGTGGACATCATCCGGCTTTATTTCTTTTTTACCAAATAACTTCAATTCCATCCGCATATTATCAAATGTAGTAACAATATCTGGAGAAGGAAGATTTGCATCTGTTCTAAACTCTTTCATTCCTAATTTTTGCGCTGCCCTCAGATATGGTTTTGCCCATTTTGTATAAAGTCTAAGGGAGTCTACTTGGGCCCTTAAATAATTTTTTTCAACAGAATACCTTTTTCTTAATTCTGCTTCCGAAGATTTTTTCCAAATATTGTACTCTTTCAGTTTTTTCAATATAATTATTTTTACTCTTTTGTTTAAATCTAATTTATTTGCTTGTTTCGTAGTATCAACTTGCATAAATGCATCCCGTAGAGTTACAAATTGTAAATCTCCCCTCGTTAGGTTATTTATGCTTCCCATTCCAGCTTTAATATCTACTTGATCCATCCAAACTGCCTTCAATGAATATCCTGCAGCCTCTCTTTCTTTAGGATCTTTTTGTTTATCTGGATCTATTCCGTCATAAACCTCTAGACGCATATCATATTCTTTTAAATCGTAGATCAAATTTATTATTGTTCTTAATATAGCATTAATAGTCTCTAGGATTTTCATTGCTCGATCTTGCATTACACTCACTTTTGTTCCAAGTTCTCCAAAAAATCCTCCTCCTGCTGAAGCTTCGAATTCTTCTTCGATCTTGTTTACTTCAAATCCTAATCCACTGGGATTTTGATTTCTTAGAAAATCTAGTGTCCAAAAATATACGGGCTCCAATGTTCCCCCAAAAGTATCGTAAGTTATGTGATATTCTATCTTTTTGTCGTTAGATAATTTAGAACAACCTTTTTCTTTTATTAATTTCACTAATTTTTTTCTTAGAGCAGTCCTTTGGTCAGAAGTTAATTCTTTATCTTCCAGTTGTTTTCTAAGAGAATTTTTAGTATCACCCATGACAGAAATGTGGACTATATTGTTTTAAAGGTTTTCGGTACTTTTAAATAATTATTATTTTGTTTAGTGATGTGAAACTTAAAACTAAATTCTTTGGAATTGCAATTTTTATTGTAATATTAGATCAAATTACCAAGGCCTTATTCAGAGATGTTAATTATGGCATTTTTAATTCTGTTACGAATACTGGTGCCGCATTCGGGATATTTAAGGGCAATGTGTTTGTTTTAGGACTTATTTCCCTATTTGTAATGATATTATTGGTGTATTATTTCTATAAGTCTCCAGCCCTCTATCTGCCTTTGGCGTTTTTGCTCGGTGGTGCGACTGGAAATTTCATAGATCGTATGTTTTTAGGCTTTGTTAGAGATTTTATTGATCTTAAATTTTGGCCAATTTTTAATATTGCAGACAGTTTTAATGTCATTGGAGTGATTATTTTGGGATATATTTTAATTACTGCTCAGGAGAAACACTTATAAAGGGCACATGATTTAATTATTTATGAAAAAAATAATTTATGATGGATCTTATGGAGGATTACATACTTATTCAAATTTTGTTAATTTAGTTTCCGATTTAGAAGGTTTCGAATTTGCTGGAAAATATGAAATTCCAAGTAAAGTTAAAAATGGCGGATTAGTCGGAGTGGGATGGACTTTTGGTGAAATGAGAGAAAAAACTAGATTAGTTTATTTAGCTAGATATACAAATAGGACTTCTAAATTGATGTCTTTTCTGAAAGGCGAAAAAAATTTCAATAATGTCAAGATTGAAATTGAAGCTCGTAAAAGAGAAAGATTAGATAATATTGAAAATATTATTAATGATGCTTTGCGTTCTGAGTAAAAATATATCCGAAAGTTTTTAATATTTGAGTTTGTTAATCTTTATATGGATAGATTAGAATTGATAAAACGGAATAATGCGGAAATTATAAATGAAGAAGAAATTCCAAAATTATTGGAAAAGAAAAAACCAATAGTCTATTGCGGTTATGAAACTTCTGGTGAAATTCACCTTGGCCATTTAGTTACAATTACAAAACTTATCGATTTAGCAAAAGCAGGATTTCATGTGAAAGTTCTTTTTGCTGATTGGCATACATTCCTGAATCAAAAGGGCGATTGGGATTTTATAGAAAAACAAGTGAAAAATTGGACTGCAGGATTCAAGGCAGCAGGATTGGAAGATGTCGAGTTTGTATTGGGGTCTAGTTTTCAAAGAAAAATTGAATATATTGATGATGTGTTCACAATCGCTACTCGTACAACAATTAATCGTTCTTTGAGAAGTATGCAACAAGTTGCAAGAGATATCGAACATGCCAAGGTGTCACAAGTAATATATCCGTTCATGCAAATTGTGGACATTAAACATTTGGATGTTGATTTGGTTCAATCTGGGATCGAGCAAAGGAAAATTCATATGCTTGGAACTGAAACTCTTGGAGATATTGATTTTAAATCACCAGTATTCATTCATACCCCACTCATTAGTTCATTAGGTGGTGCTGGTAAAATGAGTTCATCGGATGAAGGATCATTTATCTCGATTAGAGATAGTGATGAATCAATTACTAAGAAAATTAAAAAGGCACACTGTGTTGCAGGGGAAGTTAAAGATAATCCAATCTTACAAATAACGCAATTAATTGTATTCCCGCGTGTTGAAAAATTTGTAATTGATCGTCCAGAAAAATTTGGAGGAAATCTCGAATTTGGAAATTATGAACAATTAGAAAAGGCCTTTGTGGGTAATGATGTGCATCCGCTGGATTTAAAAAATGCTTTATCTAAGTATTTAATTGAAATTATCACTCCAATAAGGGCAAAATTCAAGTAATTATTGAGATAATTTTAAATACTTTTATTTTATTTTTTATATATGCAATCTAAAAATAAATATGATGTTCCGTTTTGGGAAAATATGAAGTATTATTTTAGTTTGCTTAAAAATTATAAGGCATTAACTTTTCTTGGATTAATTGTTGTTATATTTATACAAATTGCGAAAGTTGGTGAACAGTTTATATTCAAAGTTATCATAGATAATGGTGAAAAATTAACTTCTAATGTCCTCTCTAAGGGGGAATTTGTTGATTCTTTAATTTTATTAGCGATATTTTTTGCAGCAATCCTTTTTGTTAAAGTAGTTGGCGCGGGATTAAGGATTTATGCAATAAATCGAATAGATAGCAGATTGATGAGGGACCTTAAACAGAAATTTTTTGGACATTTAATCGAATTATCCCATAAATTTCATACTGAGAAGAAAACAGGATCTTTAATTTCTCGATTGTCCAGAGGATCTAGATCGGTTGAATCTATTACTGATGTACTTCTATTTACAATCTTGCCACTATTATTTAGATTTGTTTTAGTTGTGAGTGCATTTATTTATTTTGATATTTCTACTGGGATTGCATTATTGGTTACCAGTGCGTTGTTTATCTGGTATAGTATCTGGATACAGGGCAAGCAACAAAAATCACAAATTTTGGCGAATATGGCGGAAGATATTGAAAAGGGAATGATTGGTGATGTATTCTCAAATATTGATACTGTTAAATATTTTGGAAAAGAAAAAAGAATTTTTGCAAAGTATAAACGGTTGAGTGAAACTACTGCTAAAAAAATTGAAAAATTTTGGGATTATTTTATGTGGTTAGATTCTGGACAAAATCTTATCCTCGGTCTTGGAACGTTTTTTATATTTGCACTACCCATTTTGGGATTATTGAAGGGTAATTTGACAATCGGTACATTAGCATTTATTTATACTACATATCTAACTTTTGTTGGATTATTATTTCAATTTGTCCACGGATATAGGCGATTTAGGAAGAGCATAGTCAATTTCAATGATTTGTATCAGTATTCAAAAATAACGAATGATATAGTGGATGAAAAGGGTGCAAAGAGTATAAAAATTAGTGATGGAAAGATCTCATTCAGGAGTGTGGATTTTTCATATAATGATAATAAATTAATTAAAGATCTTAACTTGGTTATTCCGAAGAATAGCAAAGTTGCAATTGTTGGTCCAAGTGGTTCTGGAAAAAGTACATTGGTTAAATTATTATTCAGATTGTATGACTTGGATAATGGGGAAATTTTTATTGATGACCAAGATATTTCCAAAGTCAAACAGGAATCTTTGAGAAATGAAATGAGCATTGTTCCCCAAGATGCAATATTGTTTGATGATACCATTTATAATAATATAAAATTTTCAAATCCTAGTGCAACACGTAAAGATGTACTTAAAGCAATAAAATTTGCTCAATTAGATAAGTTTGTTAAAAAATTACCTGCAGGAATGGATACAATTGTGGGAGAAAGGGGAGTTAAATTGTCCGGAGGGGAAAGGCAAAGAGTTTCTATTGCTAGGGCCGTTTTGGCAGATAAAAAAATATTGGTTTTAGATGAAGCAACTTCGGCATTAGATTCCCAACTCGAATTTGAGATCCAAAAAGATTTACAAAAGTTAATGGTTGGTAGAACTTCAATAGTAATTGCCCATAGATTATCTACTGTGATGAGTGCAGATATAATTATTGTTGTAGAAAATGGTAAAATTGTTGAAGCTGGAACCCATGGAGAATTATTAAATAGAAAATCCGGATTATATAAAAAGTTGTGGAATTTACAAGCGGGAAGTTTTATTGATTAATTTTTTGTAAAAATAATTCTACCCAAACATTATTTTCTTCTGATGAAATTATTTTGAAATTAAGATCATTTGCAAGGGATTCTATTTCTTTTTGTTCGTAATAATAGTATGGGAGAGGTTCATTACTATATATCTCTTGCTTTATTATTTTTGTTCCTTTTCCCCTCTTTAAAGAAAGATAGATTATCCCGTCTTCTTTCAAAATTCTTTTGAATTCTTTTAAAGCTTTTTTTATTTCTGTTTTTGGGAGATGTACAAAACCTTCCATACACCAAATTCCATCTAAAGAATTATCTTCAAATTTTGTTTTTCTAAAATCTTGTTTTAAAAATTTTCCCTTTGGTACTCTTTTTTTTGCTTCTTTTATTTGCCCTTGTGAGATATCTATTCCCACTGCATCAAAATCATCTTCTAAGAAATATGCTACGTCTCTTCCGGATCCGGATCCCGCATCTAATATTTTTTTCCCTTGTAATAATGATTCAAATCTTGTTAATTGAAATTGCATTAACTTTGCTTCTGTATATTTTGCATATATCTTGGCAATTTTATTATATGTTTTTATTGCCTGTTTAAATTTTTCATTTGTTTTCATTAGTAATATTTGGGAATATGGTTTTTTAAATGTTTTCTTTGATTATTTTCTTTGTGATCTCCTGGAATATGGGGCCTTTATGTTAACTAAAAAGATTAAACGACGTTCTGAATGAAATTAGAAAAAAATTCCCTCTAATTCTTGTTATGCTCAATAAATTTAAAATCCAAAAAACTGGGCGGGGAACAAAATTTATATAGTAATAAAAAAGATAAGAACCCATGGTTGTTAAGACTACCTTTACAGATGAAAAATTAAAGAAAATAGTTTCTGAATATGATATAGGAGAATTCATCAAATCTAAACCATTTAAAGCAGGTTATGTTCAAACAAATATTTTGATTGCCACAAATAAAGGGAAATATGTTCTAAGATATTATGAAAATAGATCTAAAGAAAGTGTGGCTTTTGAAGCAGATCTTCTAAAATATCTTGGTGAACATGGTTATCCGTGTGCTATGCCAATTAAAAATAATAAAGGGCTTTGCACATTTATAAAGAGTCAGCCTGTGCAACATAATTTTCACAACATTTTTTAAAATTTATCTCAATTTTAAGTTCAAACGACTCTTGAATTAAAACAGAAAGATTGTGACAAAGGCATTTGATATATAATTCATTTATTTGAGAATCAGCACTTTTTGTTCTTAAATTATTTCTATAATTCTTTTTTATCATTCCGAAGGCGGTCTCCACATTGCTTCTTTGATGATAATGTTTGTTAAATTCTTCTTTATTGTCATAATAGAACTCATAATATGTTTTCCAAAGACTGCCATTTTTATTTTTTATGTACTTTACTTTGAAGGAATGATGAATCTTTTTGAAACATTTTATGTTGCTACAAGACTTCATAAATATATTTTGGCAGGTGATCTTAATAATTATCTGATTCGTCCACTGGGGGTTGGTTTTCAATATATGCTTGCATCATCAAGAATTAGACCTTTCTTTACATCAATTGCATTCTTTATTTGTTTAATAGTATATGTGATCGTTAGTGACATAACTTTCTCACTATCAAGACTCTTTCCCACATTATTATTTTCAATCATTGCAGGGTTGACAATGATAAGTGTCATACGTTTTACAGATAGCTTCTCCTTTTTCTTCAAACAACCGGTATCAATTAGGAATATATACTCAAGGATGGCTCATGTGTACAATAGATTTCCAGGAGTAATATTTACGGGTGGTTTAAGAAAACTTGCTATGATGTTTCCAAATGTTTACTTTGGTGCATTTGCAATCCATTATCTATTTGGTTTTTCAGACTTGAGCACGTTATATCTTCAAACTGGAATATTGCTTATTTTGTTACTAATATCTTTTGTTGGAACGCTACTTATTTGGAAAGTGGGTATGAGAAATTATGAAGCGTACAATTAAATCAATTTTTTATTTTATTTACTGAAATAATTCTTAAATCCAATTTACACGGTGCAACGCTTTAAATACTCTTGCACATGAAAAAATTAGATTCTTGTGCAGAACATACTCCTTTGTGCAAAGCCATAATAAAGAAAATATTATTCAATCATATAATCGGAAACCATTTATTATTTTTAGTTATCTTGAGGGGCGACATCTAAAAAATATTAATGATGCACAAATGTATCAAATGATAAAACATTTAGCTTTACTTCATAAAATTACTAAAGGACATAAACCTATTAATTTTGAATATAGAGAGCCACGTACAAAAAAATTTTGTTTAAAGGTTGCAAAAACAGAATCTAAACGATTTAAGAACAAAGAAAAAGGTAAAATAAAACTTAATCGTATTAAAACAAAATTGAACGAATTAATGTTACCTGAAAAACTGCAGAAGGGAGTTATTCATGGAGATTTTGATAAAGCTAATATTAAATTCAAAAAAAATAAACTTACAGGAATTCTTGATTTTGATGATTCTACTTATACTTTTTTAATCTATGATTTGGGGGCGGTCCTTTTGTATTGGACAAGATTTTATGTGAAAAAATTGGATTTTGAAAAAGCAAAAAAAATAATAAAAATTTATGAAAAATATAGGCCATTATCAAAATTGGAAAAAAATAATATTTTTGATGCATTTCAACTTCATACTTTGATGATTATGTCTTGGCTTATGTATGATAAATGGAAAGGTAAAGATTTGTTTAAGATATTATCGGGAATATTAGATGAGCTTGATTCTATTGGAAGAGATAAATTCTACAAGAAGTTATTTGATTAAATTTTGCATTCTAGAAGAAATATTAATAAAGTCATAGGAATTTAATAATTATATGGGATATTTACAAAAAAGACCTCAAAAAAAGGTTTTTAGAAAAGAAAAAATTGATTCTCTTAGAAACCAAGCTATTGAAAAAATTAAATCAAAATTACTTCCTAATGAAAAAATCATCAAAATCATCTTAATAGGTTCATCTATAAAAAATTCTTTTGGAGAATATGAACAACCCGGATTTAGAGGAAGTTTATTTTCTGATTTTGATTTTATTGTATTTGTAAAAGATGATTTTGAAATACCAAAATGGCTTGAAAGGGAGCCGGATGGAAAACCTTTTCCAGAGGATAGTATGAATCTAGCTTATCGGAATAAGGAATTCATTGAAAACAAATATGATGTAGAAGTCTTTTTTATTAAAAATGCGAATGTCCAAGATCCTAAAATTCAAGAATTAGGTGAACTTGCAGGAATCCCTATAACTTCTGATTCTAAACATAAACATTTGATTGTTTATTCTAGTGAATGATCTTTTGGGTGCTCAAACGACCCACATTCTACGCGTGTAAGTTGGATTAAACGTCAAATAGGAGAAGTCATTACAAACTATACGTTTTTATTTGGTCTGCAAATTTTTTACGAGCCAAAGTCAATAATTTTGGTTCTCCCCCACCATGAGATATCCTATGGAATGTTCCAGGAGAATATGGACTAGCAATATGTGTTTTTACAAACCAATCTTTAAATTCTTCATTTAATGAAACTCCCTCATTAATCAAAATTCTAGCAACATCAATTCTTGCTAAATCCCTTTTATAAGAATAACTAGTATAAACAGGATTTTCGAGAAGAGTGTCTATTGTTTGTTGATTACTAAAACCAATAAGGCCCCCTATTTTAGTTTTTTGCTTAATAATTCTAGCATGATTTAAGCTAGCAAATTGGGGAAATTTCAATATTGCTTCTTTGATTTTAACTTCATTATTTGCACCATACACTTCAGTAGCTTCATTAATAACTCTAGCATGATTTAAGGCAACAAATCGGGAAAATTTCAATATTGATTCTTTGATTTTAACTTCATTATTTATTCCATACACTTCAGTAGCTTCATTAATAACTCTCGAATGATTTAAGCCAGCAAAAGAGGGGAATTTCAATATTGCTTCCTTGATTTTACCTTCATTATTTATTCCATACACTTCAGCAGCTTCATTAATAACTCTCGAATGATTTAAGCCAGCAAATGGAGGGAATTTTAATATTGATTCTTTGATTTTAAC
>JABJPM010000024.1 GCA_018663865.1 Candidatus Woesearchaeota archaeon
AGCAACAGAAGAACCTGCTGAAGAAGCAACAGAAGAACCTGCTGAAGAAGCAACAGAAGAACCTGCTGAAGAATCTACAGAAGAAGCAACAGAAGAACCTGCTGAAGAAACAACAGAAGAACCTGCTGAAGAAACAACAGAAGAAACAAAAGAAGAAGAGGATGACCTCTAATTTTTTTTATTTTTTAGTTAACTTTATATAAAAATAATTCGAAATTCTATACATGTTCAACCGATTGCCAAAAAAAATTAAATCTGGATTAAAATATTCTATTCTAGATGGGGCGGCACATGCATCAATGCTTGGAATCGGAGAACATTATTTATTAGCCTACGCAATATTTCTAAGTGCATCAGATTTACAATTAGCATTTGTAGCAACATTTCCAATATTTATTGCAGCGATAGCGCAGCTATATTCTGTGAAATTAATGCACAAGATGAAAACAAGGAAGCATGCAGTAATAACTTTCGCAGCAATACAGGGCTTAATATGGATACCAATTATTTTAACATATTTTTCAAAAGTAGATCCAGTATCTAGTTTAATATTTTTTGTAACACTTTATTGGGTATTCGGATTAATGTCCAACCCAATCTGGACAAGTTGGATCGGAGATTTAGTGCCAAGGAGCATAAGGGGCAAATTTTTTGGAAAGCGAAGTTTAGTTGCATCATTCTCAGTATTTGTATCTTTCATTTTAGGAGGATTCATATTGACTTATGCAAATGGGACGCTTGGAGACGCATTTATTGGTTTTGCAATAATTTTTGGATTAGCCTTAATCGCAAGAATGATCTCCATAGTATTTTTAATAAAGCAATATGAACCAAAATTAAGTGCAGATTCAGAAAACGAATTTTCACTAAAAGATTTTCTATTCCATTTCAAAAAAAGATTAAAAAAAGGGCATTTCAATACCTTGGTACTTTACATGTCTTTTATGAGTTTTTCTATTTATTTATCTGCACCCTACATTGTGGCAAACATATTGAAGGAATTAAATTTCACCTATTTCCAATATACAATTGCAAGTGCAGCATTTCTAATAACTCAAATGTTATTTTTTGTCATTTGGGGAAAACTTTCAGATAAATACGGCTCATTGTCAATTTTAAAATTGACTGGATTCCTGATGGCATTGAATCCTATCCTGTGGCTGATTCCGAGAACACTATCGGTCGCAATAATAATACAAATTTATGCGGGTTTCGCAATGTCAGGATTTATGTTATCTTCATTTAACTTCATGCTTGAAGTTACAAATCCAAAACGGAGAGTAACTTCCAAATCATACTTTAATTTAATGGTCGGAACATTTACTTTCCTCGGAAGTTTGGCTGGAGCAGGATTATTGAAATTATTCCAGAATGTGGATTTCACTCAAATTCCAATATTGTCTTCAGTATTTTATTCACAATACATCCCCCTATTTTTAATTGGCGGAATACTAAGGTTAACAACGTCATTATATCTGCTTCCAAAATTAAAAGAAATTGAAAAGCATGAAAAAGTGACTTCAGAAAAATTATTCTTACAAGCTGTTTCAACAGTTCCAGGAAAAGGGATAAGTATTGCTGCACACCACATGCACAAAAATTAATTTAAAAACATTTATAAATAAACTATTGTTAATTTAATTATGAAATTAATGCCACAAGAGATAGAGGTAAGGTACATTTTGCCAGCACTAAGAAAAGAATTAGCAATAGAATTATCAAAAGACATGAAACAAAAAGAAGTTGCTAACATTCTAAATATAACTCCGTCAGCAATATCCCAATATCATAAGGAAAAAAGGGGAAAAACTGATTTAAAAATAAAAAAAGAAATTAAACTTTCAAAGATTGAAATAATGAAAAACAGATTTTCTGCTCAGCTAGAAATTTTAAGACTTACAAAAAAAATAAAAGATACACGCACAATTTGTGATATACACAAAATGCACGACTGTGTACCAAAAAATTGTAATTTATGCTACAAAAATGATAACTAAAAATATGATAATTGGGGAATGCATATCAAGGTATCCTGAAACAGCAGACTATCTCATGAAAATGGGATTTCACTGTATAGGGTGCTTTGCAGCAGGATTTGAGACATTGGAACAAGGACTAAAATCACACGGAAAGTCAAAAGAAGAAATAGAAAAAATAATCAAGGATCTAAATAAATTAATAAAATGAACACGATATATCTAGATGCTTCTGCAACAACACAGATGGATAAAGAAGTATTTAGGGAGATGCAGAAATTCTTCAAGAATGAATATGGGAATGCCGGAAGCATGCACCACAAAGGGTTAGTGGTGTCAAATGCACTAATGAATTCTAGAAAAAGAGTTGCAGAAATTTTTAATGCAAAAGAAAATGAAATAATTTTTACCGGGTCAGGAACAGAATCAATAAACTTGGCAATCAAAGGTTATGCATTAAAAAATAAATCAAAGGGCAACCATATAATTACAACAACAATTGAACATCATTCGGTTTTAGAATCATTAGAATATTTAAGAAAACAAGGATTTGAAATAACAAAGGTGGGGGTAGAAAAAAATGGAATTGTTGATCCAAAAAAAATAAAATCGGCAATAAGAGAAAACACAATATTAATTTCTGTGATGTATGCAAATAATGAAATCGGAACAATTCAACCAATAAATGAAATCTCAAAAATAGCAAAAAAGAAAAAAATAGTTTTCCATACCGATGCCTGCCAAGCAGTAAATTCAGAAGATTTAAACATTAATGCAGATCTAATTTCAATAAATGCATCAAAGATTTATGGTCCAAAAGGCGTAGGAGCATTATATAAAAAAGAAGACATTCAATTAGAACCATTGATCCACGGCGGTGGGCAAGAATTCAACACCAGGGGCGGAACCGAAAACATACCAAATATAATCGGATTAGCAAAGGCTTTAGAATTGACTCAAAAAAATAAAAAAGATTATTCAAAGTTAGAAAAATTAAGAGATTACATGATTGAAAATTTACTTAAAATAGAAGACACAATCTTAAATGGGGACAAAGAAAATAGAGTCCCCAACAACATCAATATAACTTTCCTAAATATCGAGGGAGAATCAATTTTATTAAAATTGGATAATGAGGGCATTTGCGCATCATCTGGCTCGGCCTGCACATCAAAATCATTGGATGCAAGCCATGTAATCTTGGCAACAGGGCAATCGGAAAAAGTTGCCCACGGGAGTATAAGATTTAGTTTAACAAAATATACGACAAAAAAAGAACTAGATAGAGTGATCAAGTTAATGAAAAAAATAGTAAAAGAACTGAGGGGCATATCTCCAGTTCATTTAAAGAAGGATGATTTAGAATGAGTGATGTAAAATCAAAAGATGGGGAAGGATGGTTTTATTCTGAAAAAGTCAAAGATCATTTTTTCAATCCCAGAAATATTTTAAAAACAAAGAAAGAAGCAGACGAGTATTCAAAAGAAGCAGATGGTGAAGGTGAAGTGGGCTCTCCTGCTTGCGGAGATGTAATGAAAATTTGGATAAAAGTTAAAGATGACAAAATTATGGAATGCAAATACCAAACGTTTGGATGTGCTTCAGCAATAGCATCAACATCAATATTTTCAACAATGGTAATAGGTTCAAAAATAGAAAAAGCATTAAGAATAACTCCCAAGGACATAGTGCATGTCTTGGGAGGGTTACCTGCTAATAAATTCCATTGTTCAGTTTTAGCAGATCAAGCTTTCAAAAAAGCAGTTGAAGATTATAGAAAAAATCAATGATAAACATTTTTTGAATTTTCATAACAAGATTCATCCAAAAAATATTTAGTTTCAATTTCAATATTATTGATTGACTTTCTATCCATTAAGACATACATATCTTCAAAAATTCTTCGTTTACAAAAGTAACACATATGATCAATTGATTCGCCTTTAAAAACCTCAATTTCTGATTTTCTTATTCGTTCCATTAAATCAGTTTTAGTTTTTTTATATTTAGATCCAATTTCAACCATAAAAAAATAAAGCAAAACAACTTTAAAAAGCTTTATTAATGATTTTCATTATAAAAATTTCATGAAATGTTCTAAATGTAATGAAAAGATAGAAGAAACTTTCCTGGGTAAAATAAAGGGAACTTATGAAAAGAAAAAACCAGTTTGTTCAAAATGTCAAAAAGTAACAAAATGAAGATATTGGCAATAGAATCCACAGCACATACGTTCGGAATAGCAATAATTGAAGATAAAAAAGTTCTAATCAATCTTAAAAGGGCCTATACAACTGAATCCGGAGGGATTATTCCAATAAATGCCGCAAACTACCATATGGCACATAAAGACGACTTATTGGAAGAAGTATTGAATGAGTCCAATACAAAAATTGAGGACATTGATCTGTTAGCATATTCGGCTGGCCCAGGATTAAGTCCATGTTTGAGGGTGGGAAGAGATTTAGTAAAAGAATTGAATGAAAAACATAAGATTCCTTTCATAGAGGTGAATCATTGTGTAGCCCATCTCGAGATTACAAAGGTTTTAACTGGTGCAAAAGATCCAGTTTTATTATATGCCTCTGGGGCTAATACTCAAGTAATTGCATTCGAAGGTGGAAAGTATAGAATATTTGGAGAAACATTAGATCAAGGAATTGGAAATTTTCTAGATTCATTCGCAAGATATTTGGGACTCGGATTTCCCGGCGGGCCAAAAATTTCAGATTTGGCAGATAAATCCAAAAATTATATTGAACTCCCATATTCCGTAAAGGGGATGGATATTTCTTTGACTGGAATGTTAACAAAATTAAAACAATTGAATGATTCAAAAAAATATAAGGTTGAAGATTTGGCATATTCTCTGCAAGAGACTGCATTTGCAATGCTATTAGAAGTTTCAGAAAGGGCAATGGCTCATTGTGACAAAAAAGAATTAGCCCTTGGGGGCGGAGTAGCATGCAATACAAGATTAAAAGAAATGTCAAAAATAATGTGCAAGGAAAGGGGCGCAAAATGTTTCATTCCAGAAAATCAATTTTTAGTAGACAATGCGGCGATGATTGGACTAACTGCAAACTTGATGCATGCAGGTGGTCACAAAATAAATAAATCAAATCCAGAAATTTATCCTTATCAAAGGACAGATCAAGTAATTGTTGACTGGGAATAATTATACGAACCCTTCTGAAATCAAATCTAAAAATTTGTTAAGTTTAGACTCCGGAATTTCCTGGGCAGAGACAGATTTAATATAAATTTCTTCAGAACCATAATTGAATAAAGCATAATCACCATTTGAAACATCTGAAGTTAATTCAAAATTATATTCTTTGAACTTATCACTATCAATTTTACCGGATGCAACAAGAACATTTTCTCCAGACCATATCTCAAATTCGGAATGGCCCATCATGACAATATTGAAATTATTAATTTCATTATTCCATCTCAAAATTAAATATTTTCCATTATTTAAACTAGATAAAGAATAATCTCCAGAAATAAGTTTTTTATGAACATCATTGGAAAAACTATTGTCTTCATAATTAAATTCTGCAACAACTAGGGGCATTTTTTCAAGAGAATTTATAGCATTGCCAGTATAATTCATCTCGCCCAATCCAAAAAATAAGAATGTCAAAACTGCAAATCCCACAATTGTTCTCGAAATACTGTTCATAATAAAAAATCATCAAAGAGGTATAAATACTTTTCTATGCGCAGAATCCACTTTCACAATGAGTTTCACAAAGACGCCAAGCCCCAGCACATCCATCATTACAAAAATATTCATAAACCATTGTTTTATCTTCACTGCAATAATCAATTTTTTCAATATTGTTGAACCTGCAAGTCCCTTTAAATTTATGATTAATCGCATCATTATCTAAACAATTTGTAGAAACATATTCTCTAGAAGGTCGAATTCCATCAAAATTTTCTCCACCAAGGTTAGTGATCTTCCCAGTTAATCCGAGAATAACCGAGCCAGTTAATGAAAAATAATCTTCAAAAAAGTCTTTCCCATTAGTAATAAAATCTCCTGCAGAAAATGCACTGGAAAATGGAATAACAATCAACAATAAAATAATCAAAATAGCTTTCATTTTTTACTCGCTCTAATCAATTTGAAAACATAACTTTTCATGAATTTTGTTTTCGCCCGTTCTTCCTCATCAAGCATGATATTTAATTTTCTGAAAACACTTTCACGATCCAACTTATATTCGGCATCAATAAAAAATATTTCATCCATTTTTATGTTTTCGTACGTAATTATCTAATGCAATTAAACCCTCTGCCAATCCCTTATTTTGTTGCACAACATCTTTTAATTCTTTAGCAATTTGTTCAACTTCACTTTTAGAAACTTCTCGTAAATCTCCAACTCCCTTGGCAGCAGTTTCAAACATAGAAACCATCCCATCAACTTTAACAGTAAGGTCGTTAACGGATTTTGCTAGTGCCAAATTAGTTTTTTGAGATAAAATACTAACTTCAATTAATTTTAACATATCTAAATTTTCTGACTTTTTATTGCCTTCATTTCTACAAGTCACAGAACACCACTTCTTTTGTCTTCCAGTTAACTCTTTTCCACATCTAGCACATTTCAAAGTCATATATTAAAAATATTTTAAGGATATAAAAATGTTTCTACTCTTCAGATTCTGCCTTATTCTCTTTTTGCTTCTTTTTTAGCTCATCTTCCAAGTCTAACTTCTTAAGTAACTCTTTGTATCGGTTCCTAATTGTAACTTCCGTAACTCCTGCCACATCTGCTACTTCCCTTTGAGTTCTTTTTTCGTTATTCATAACTGCCGCAACGTATAATGATGCTGCTGCAATTCCAGTTGGTCCACGTCCAGAAGTTAATTCTGCTTTCTGAGCCATTTCTAAAATTTCAACAGCCTTACTCTGCGTTTCAGCATTCAATTTTAATTCGGATGAAAATCTAGGTATATAATCTACAGGATTACTTGGTAAAATTCTAACTCCCAATTCCCTTGTGATAAATCGATATGTCCTTCCAATTTCTTTTTTATCAATACCGGAAGCTTCAGCTAATTCATCCAACGTTCTTGGAATTTCATGTCTCCTGCATGCAGCATATAGCGCACCAGAAACAACACTCTCCATGGATCTACCTCTAACCAATCCTCTCTGAACTGCTTGTCTATAGATTTCAGAAGCATCTTCTAAGACTGGATTTGGTAACTTCAAGAATGAACTAACTCTTTTCAATTCTGCTAAAGCCAATTTCAAATTTCTTTCAATGGCTGTAGAAATTCTGTGTTGCCATTTTTGCAACCTCATATATTTATTTTTAGATTTAGTATTTAATCGTAATATGTCTGCATCTGTACCAATGCTAGTTCCCAATCCACCATCGAATTTTGTGGATGTGATAGGTGCACCAGTTCTTCTTCGTTTACTTGCAGATTCAGAATCAAATTCTCGCCATTCTTGACCGAAATCAATCATACGTTCTTCAATAACTAATCCACAATCCTTACAAATAATTTCGCCCCTTTCATCGCGTGACATCAAATTAATGCTTCCGCATTCAGGACATTTTTTTATATATCCAGCAGCCATTTATTATTCACCACCTACCCAAAGTTCAGTAAGTTTTATATATGGGAACCTGATTTGCCCTTTATAAAACTTCCCATTTATCTAGTTTATACATTAGTGCAAAAAATCTTAACAACTTTTTCTGATAGCGATTTTCTTCAAACAAATGCAAAAATTATTAATATTTAAGAATCAAATCATATTAGTTATCTATTGATATAAATCATAAAAAATAAATAAAATTAAGAATTTATAAATTTATTCAAATTAAAACAGCATTAATTGAACCTTCTTGTCCAGGACGAGATGTGATCTTAGCCTTACCTTTAGAAGTTTCCACAACAGTTCCTCTTGTAATTATATTTCTTCTAACAAAATGTCTGTTAGCAGGATTCTCTAAAACTTTATCAATTTTAATTTTCGAACTTTTTTTTGTTTTAGGATCAATCAAATTAATAGTATCAACAGTCAAATTAACTTCCTTTCTTCCACCAGCCATCTTACGGATAGTTTTCTTTTTAACTTCCCCTAATTTGGTGTGCGTAGGATCTCTTCCTAATGCGAAGCCTTTCTTCTTTCTAAAGTCCACATATCTGGATCCACCTACTTTTCTTTTTGATCTTTCTTGACTAATTGCCATTTGTAACTTTCCTGGAATACATTCTATTTATAAAACTTCTTATTTATAAAAATTGTTTACCGATAAGCTTTTAAACAACCCATCTTAGCTAAAATTTATATTTTCAGGGGGATAAAGATAAAATGGAAGAAACAAGACCTTTAGACGCATTAAATAAAGCAAGAGGAAGCCGAGTTATGGTGGAACTAAAGAACGGTAAACAATTTTTGGGAACATTAAAAGCATTCGACATTCATATAAATACTGTATTAGATGAAGCTGAAGAAAGAGAGAACGGTGAAACTAAAAGAAAACTAGGAACAGTATTCGTTAGAGGAGATGCGATAATTTTAATATCGCCGGCATAAATCTAAAATGACAAAAGGAACACCATCCATGGGAAAAAAGTCTGGTAAAAAGAACTTTATCAGATGTAGGAGATGTGGAAAATCAGCATACCACATGAGAAAGAAGAAGTGTTCTAGCTGTGGTTATGGAAAAACTGCCAAAATGAGAGTTTTCGCTTGGCTAAAAAAGAAATAATTCTTTTTTTTATTTTTATTAAACGTTAAATTTTTATAGTATATATTATAAATTAAATTATATTTTCGGGCCCATAGTCCAGTGGTTAAGACGCCGCCTTGACTTGGCGGAGACCGGAGTTCGATTCTCCTTGGGCCCATTGATTCATATTTTCCAGTAAATATTAATTTAAAAGTAAAAAGCTATTGAACAAAATATGGATAAGAAATCAGATTTAAAAACTTACATTATTACTTCTGCTCAAGCAAGCTATCATGAGAACAAAGATGGCGATTCAGTTCCCTATGGCGGCGGGAAAGTAGGAAAAGCAAGACCTAATAAAAAATTACTTGAAGGTTTGGAAATTTTAAGGGATGAGTTAGACGCTGAATTAAAAATAATTCCAATTGCAGGGAAAAATACATTAGAAAATATCTTGCACCAATCTTTAGAAAATAGGGAGGACATTTTTACAGGATCAGTATTGAGACTAAATCAAAATTTACAAGTTAGGGACATTGTAGTTCCACCACAAAATGTAGATCCAACAACCGGAAAAAGAGAATTGGTGGGAAAATATGGTTCCTCATTAATTTTTGCACATTCAAAACAACGGTTTTTCCCAGTTCCAGTATTTAATTCAGACTTACCGAGATATTTATTTACAACCGGAGCGGTAACGCATCCAAATTTTAACACCGCAAATCATCGTGGAGATACTGCGGAAAGAAATCATGTTTACGGGGCATTAATAGTAGAAGTTATCGATGATGAATTTTTCAACATAAGGAATGTTCGCGCATTAAAGAATGGGCGATTCGCCGACATGGGAGAAGTTTATGATGGATCAAAGACTCCCAAGAAAATAGGCGCGGATACTTTAGTTCTGGGCGATTTGCATTGGGGCGACCACGACGAAAATGCAATAACTGCAAACTATGAAATGATAGAACATTTCAAACCAAAAAGAATAATTTTACACGATACATTCAATGGGCATAGTATCAATCATCACGAAAAAGATAATTTATTAAGAAAATCAAGAGAATTTCAAAGAGGAAGACTTTCCCTCGAGGGAGAGTTTGAAGATTTGTACTGGGAATTAGAGAGGTTAGCAAAATTCACAGGAAAAAACACCCAGATATATGTGGTTTCTTCAAACCACGATGCGTTTTTGCCAAGATATATTAATTCTGGATCATGGATGGATAGGGATATTTGGAATTCAGACATTGGGGCAGCACTTTATTCAAAAGGAATGGAATTGGGATTAGATGAAAAAGAAATTGATGATGCTTCTTTTTTAATTAAACAAGGATTAAAAAGACATGGAAAACTTCCAAGCAATGTTAATTTCTTAAAACTAAAAGATAATTTAAAAAGACATGGCTATCAACTCGCGACCCATGGACACAAGGGTGGACACGGATCAAGGGGCGGCGGAGCAAAATCAAGAGGAATAACTGGCGGCGGAAAAAGTATAACAGGCCATAGCCACACAATGGAAATTTTCGGAGACACATACATTGTTGGGACTTCATCACAATTAGATCTCCCATATACTGCCGGCGGAGGTTCAGCATGGATTGCAGCAAATGCAGTTTTATATAATAATGGTACCGTCCAAATGCTCCCATCAATTAATGGAAAATGGAAGGCAAAAAGATAAATTAACCTACTTTTCAACACAAACTTTATAAAGCTAAATAAGTAATTCTTCATATGAAAAAGAGGGGACAGCTAACGCTATACATAATCCTAGGAATTGTAATTTTGGCAATCTTCATTATATTATTTTCAATGAGATATCAAACCCTTGAACAAGATTTCGAATCAGAGATGAATTCTATAATTGTTCCCGAACAAATTAAACCTGCAAAAGATTATTTTGATGTTTGTTTAAAAAGAGTAACTGTTGAAGGAATAAATTTAATCGCAGCACAAGGGGGATATATAAATATTCCAGAAGAAAAATATAAAAGAACAATAACTGATGATTTTTCAAATGTTTTAAACCTATATTCAGTTTATGATGTGGCCTATTGGTTTTACGAATCCTCAAATGGAATAAAAGAAACCCAAGTTCCGACAAAAGAAAAGATGGAGGAAGAATTAGGATCATACATCGATAACAATTTCAATGACTGTTATTATTTTGCAAAATCTTTTGAAGATGATGGATTTGATATAAACTATCCAGAAAGCATAATGACTGAAGTAATAATTAACAAAAATAATGTCCAAGTAAAATTAAATTCGGATTTAAGAATTTCTCTAAAAGATGTGACCTCGGATATAAATAAGTTAATGATAATATCAGATTCAAAGTTAGGGGAACTTTACGATCTTGCAGTTAGAGTCATGGAAAAAGAAAACGAAGATTTATTTTTAGAAGAAAAAACAATAGATTTCATGTCGGTTTATGAGGAAATCCCATTTTCCACAACAGAATTTTCTTGTGAAAGAAAAGTTTGGAGAAAGGGCGATGTATTAAGGGATTTCAAAGGAATCACAAATACAAACATTGGTGCAATAAGATTGAAAGACCCGACATCCTCGGCATACATAAAAACAAATAAAGATTATTTTGAAATAGATTTAATAAAACCAAATTACATAACAGAGACATTCTCTTATTCAACTGATTTTCCGATGTACATGGATGTATCTCCCATGAAAGGTGAACTCTTGGTGGGTGACGCGTTAACTCAACAAACTCCAGAAATAAGTAAATTCTTAAATTTATTTTTCTGTTTAAATAATTATCATTTCATCTATGATATAAAATATCCAGTTTTGATTTCTTTAACAGATGATGTAACTGGATTAAATTTTCAATACGCAACTCAAGTAATAATAGATAATAATAAACCAAGGGAATATGAGGGCCCAATTTATAATGCCCAGGAATCAAATGATTTCACAGATAAATTATGCGGGAACAAAGTAAACCCAATCGAAATAACTGCTTATGACAAGGCAAGTTTTTTAGAACTTGGTGATGCAAGCATACTTTACAAGTGTTTCACCTCAACATGTTACATTGGAGAAACAGATAAAGATGGAAAATTAAATGCAAATTTCCCTCCATGTTTGAATGGTGTTGTTATAGCACAAAAGGAAGGATACGAAATGGGCGTAGAATTCTTATCCACAAATACGGACAAAGAAACTTCAGTATTAATGGATAAATATCATACCCTAGATTTAGATATAAAAGAAGTTCAGTTAGGGGATGGTTTCACTAGTTCAGTAAATGATAAACAAGCAGTAGTGCAATTAGAAAATTTAGATAATGGATACATCACAATGGTAACAGGTGATGAAAAGAAAATAAAATTAACAAATGGGAACTACAAGATAACTTCCTATTTAATGACAGAAACAGATACCGAAATAGAACTTAAATCAGATTCACAAATAAGTTGTGTAGAAGTTCCACGATCAGGAATTCTGGGATTATTTTCATCAACAGAAAAATGTTTTGAGTCGGAATTCGACGGAGGAACTTTAACAGATGTGATGGTTGGGGCTGCAGAATATGAATGGTATGCAGATGTAACTGGGAAAAGAGCAATAACAATATACATACCATATGAAATGACCCCAAGAACACAAACAGAAATGCTAGAAGTTTTCAATAATATTGGACTAAATAAAGATAATCCAAACTTCTTATACCCGGAACTACAATGAATAAATCAATATATGCAATAATTTGTATCCTTTTAATAATCAGTAGTCCAGTAACTGCCACATTTGGTTATGGTGCCCAAACTGAGGGCCAAGATCCGAGAGATCTTGGAGAAGCATTAACAATAAATGTTGATCATATAAATCCAACTCCAATAACTTCAGATTTGTTTCAACATCGTGCAGCAAATATTCACGTATTCCTTTCTGGAAAAACTGCGGGAACAATGTTATTTGGAGATATGCAAACTTCTTCTGGAGCCCCATTTTATGGAGATATGAAAATAAGACATATTGATTTTAGGACTGATCCCGAATCAAGTAAATATATTCAAGGGGGATTACCAATATTAATCCGGCCAAAAGGAGAAGAATTAATTGTCGATTCAAATGGAAATATTGATTTGGGGTATACCACAGTAAGATTAAAACGTCAACCAATAGAAGATAAAGTTCCTGAAGAAATAATAATAGATGTAGCTGCAAAAATTTATTTTGATGTAGAATCTGGATTTGGAATGTTGAGTACACAAAGTTTTAATTTGGTAGCTCAACCAAATGAGGAAGCATGGTTAAAAAGTTTGGCAGATAGTACACTTTGGGGCGGAAAAGGATATATAAGAGTTTTAGATATAAATGCGAATACTGCAAGAGTGCAAGTTTATGATGCAAATAAAAGAAAAACCGGGATTTCAAACATAGTAAAATTGATTGAAGGTGCAGAACCAAAAGAAATAATGCTTCCTGGTGCGCCCTCAATGTTAGAGAACAGAATAAATATAAAATTAGAAAGAGTAAGCAATAATGAAAATAGTGCGACATTATTAATTCAAGAAGAAATAGGAAATGAAACATTATCTACAACAAAAACTTATGTTAAAGGAATGAAATTAAATAGCGAGTGGTCAGTAAAACAGATATACAGTGAAGGAATAGTATTAATGAATTCTGATTTTGATGAAGTTTATTTAAAATATGGTGGTGCGAGTGAAGTGGTCAATCCATGTGGGAATTTTTCACCTTTGGAAATTGATGAACTTACAAACGCAACTTCAACACAATTATATTGTCAGGCAATTGAAGAATATAGGTCCGCTTTAAGTCTATCTCAAACATCAGGGGATAAAGCATTATCTAACCTTGATATTGGAAATACATATTTAAAATTAAACTCATGGGAAAAGGCCGCGAAATATTTTCAAAAATGTATTGATGTTGGATCACCATCAGAGGCGAATACTTGTAAAGGGAATTTAGCAACAACAAAGGAAATTGCAAAAGATAATTACAATTCAATTCCAATTGATAATTCTCTAGTTGTTTTAAAAGAAATAAATACTGGTTCAAAACAAAATTCAATAATGTATCAAACATTAGAGAATTATGGTGATCCAATAAATACTCTTGTATCTGGAACAATAAATGATTATCTTTCTAATGAAACTCTCGAAGATGAAATGGGGAATCGATACAAATGGATAATAAAATCAATAAATGCCGAAGAAGTAGTTATCGAACAAGAATTCACGTGGACAGTAAATAGGGCTTTACCTACGGAAAAAACAAGAACTCTAGAACTAGGTAAAAAAATCCAAGTGCCATTTGGGACGCAAAATAAATTCATATACATAGATAAAATTAACATTTCAGAAAGTGCAGTAATTACAGTTTCACCAGGAACGAGGGATAATTATGGTACATCTCATTTTCAAATACATTTACCAATTGAAAAAAGATTATGGCAATGGACTCCAGAAGAAATAGATAATATGATTGAGTCTACAGATAAAACATTAAACAAGTTAGATGGAATAATAGAAAATTTAGGGAATATAATTTCTACTTGGAAAGGAGTTTGTTTTGCAACATTTGCAACATTGACAGTAAAAAATGCATTCTTTTCAAATCCTGCAAGAAGGATGATAGAAACTAGGTTTCGCGCGGATTGTAAAAGTAACACATCAACTGAGGAAGCGGCAATAGATTGTTTCAAAAACAAAGAATCAGAAATAGATAACCTAGTTAAGACTTCTAAAACAGAAGAAGAAGAATTAAAAAACGCATTCAAAGATGCAGATTTCAGCGATGAAGAATCGTTAAAAAAAATAGCATCTAAATTAGATGGCATAAATGAAACAGAATTAGTAAACTTAAATAAATATCAAGGAATAACTGGCCAAGACCTGTATACTTCAATGTATGAAACTGCAGTTTTCAATAATACCAAATTGGATATCAAACAAGAAGTTGCAACTGCGAATAAAATAGGTAAAGCAGTAAATAAAGAGATCGACAATAAACCGGTTTCGGAAAAAGAAAGGGCAGAAATAGAAAGAAAATATATATTAAATATGGGGGAGGGAAATGCAGAAAAATCCTCAGATGCATTATTTGCCAATCAAGATGAGCGTGCAAAAGAGGTATTGGACGAGGTTAACATAATAACCACAAACGATGGAAACCCATTACAGGTTTACACAAAAGAAGATGGCACCAAATACATAATAAATGCAGAGGGGGAGCAAGTAACAGTAACTCCAATAATGGATGGGGGCAAAGTACTATCCAGCAGCAAAGGTGATTTTTATAATAGTACTGACAAAACATATTTAGCGGGATTAGCACAGGGGGCACTATCAACAAATTATGGGACAGTTCCAAGAATATATTTCGATAAAGATACAAAAAAACCAGTATTAATTCCATTTCAGTTAAAAAACAATAAAGATAAAAAATTGGGATACGCAAATTATATTTATGTTGATGAAGAAGAAGGAAGACAAGGGGGATATAAATTTTCAATTTGGAATCCTGGCCCAGATAGACTCCCAAATACAAAAGATGACAAAGGAATCAAGTACTCTTCACAATTACATCCAGATAAAAGATTAAAAGAAAATGAAGACTTGGCAAGAGAAGTAGAAAGAACATATCAACAAGCAGTTTCATTGGCAGGAAAGAAGGACGGTACAACAGTTGAATTTAATGGTATAAAGGTAATCCTACAAAAAGAATATCAAGGAAATATTGGAAAATCTTTAAATTCAGACGGAGTTTGTACAGATTCGATGTCAGAATTAGATTGTAAAATTTTATTCAATGTTTGTGACCCAGTAATGTGTCCGCCATCAAGATTCAATTTTGGTGGAAAATGGGATATGGGTGCACAAGTAGGGTCTGTCGTTCAAAAAGGAATTGTAGGAAGTTTAGTTTTAGGATGGGGAAATGGGGACATTTTACCAATTTGTTTAACTGGAATTCATGCAGGGCTAGAAAATATACACTCCATGTTCGGGGGATTCAGAGATTGTTTAGAAGTAGCAAAAACAAGTGGAGATTCAGTAGGAATCTGTAATGAAATAAGAAGTTTATACATGTGTAATATTTTATGGGAAGAAACATTAGCATTAGTAAATGTATTTGGTAAATTGCAAGGATGGTTATCCGTAAAAATATTTGGTTCTGGCGGAGGAGAGTATAAGTTATGGGATTCTAGTTGGAAACGAATGGGGGAATCAGTAAATTTCTTCACAAAAAGTTATGCAACTTCCGCATTTGCAGCATTTACTTCAAGAAGCTCAGATGAAGTTGGGAGTGAACTTTGTAAAGCGGCAATATTTGGAAGAACTCCCGCAGGTGGAGATTTACTTGGACAATTAACATCTCCAGAAAGTCCACCGCAATTTACAGGGTGGTTTGAAGAAGATAGATTCACAGATGTAAATTTACAATCAGGAT
>JABJPM010000025.1 GCA_018663865.1 Candidatus Woesearchaeota archaeon
AAACGATTTTTAGAAGGTAACATAGAAATTTCAGAAATAAACACAGACAGTGAAGAGTTTGAAAACAAAGAAGGCAAGCAAGTTCGAGTATCCACCATGGAAATAACTTTAAAAAGAAAATAATTTCAAATCAAATTATAAAAACCTTTAAAAACCAATAATTCTATTTTTCATAAAAGAGGTACATTATGGATTTAATAAACGCACTATCTAATTTAGCTCATGGGAATGTAGTTATAGAAATTGGAATGATATTAATTTTTGCAACAATATTGGCATTCATAGTAAGATTGTTCAAACAACCTCTGACACCTGCATATATTTTGGCAGGATTAATTATGGGTCCGCTCGGATTAGGATTAATAAAAGATCCAGAATCCATAAAGGCGCTTTCAGAATTCGGAATAGCATTTTTACTTTTCGCAGTAGGATTAGAAATAAATATCAAAAAATTAAAAGATATTGGGTTGGTGGCTTCCCTTGGCGGGTTAATTCAAGTAGTCATCATGTATTTTTTAGGATTCGCAATAAGTTTAAGATTGGGATTTTCAAATTTTGAAGCAATAATACTTGGTATTGTTTTAGCATTTAGTAGTACAATGATTGTAATAAAATTATTGTCCGACTCAGAACAATTAGATACTCTGCATGGGAGAATCGTTCTTGGAATCTTGTTGGTTCAAGATTTATTAATAATTATAGTATTGTCTCTATTGGCAACAGCAGAAAATTTCTCACCAATTTTAGTCCTATTCGCGCTTTCAAAAGGCGCAATATTATTCATAGTCGCATATCTCGCTAGTAAATTCGTTTTTCCAAAATTATTTGCATTTGCTGCAAGATCAAAAGAACTATTGTTTCTAACTTCATTGACCATATTATTCATATTTGCAATATTTGCCCATTATCTATCCTTCTCTGTAGCAATAGGGGCATTTGTTTCAGGAGTAGCATTGGCAAATTTACCATATCATTTTGACATTATTGGAAAAGTAAATCCATTAAAAAGTTTTTTCGCAACATTATTTTTTGTTTCACTGGGTATGCAATTAACAACAATAAGTTCAGAATTCATGATCAGGATACTATGGTTAGTATTGGCAATAGTTATTGTAAAACCAATCCTCATTTATTTAACAGTATCATTATTTGGTTATGAAAAAAGAACTGCATTCTTTTCAGGACTAAGCCTTGGACAAGTGAGTGAATTCGCTTTGATATTGATAGTAATGCCATTCGTGGTTGGGGCAATATCTCAGGAAGTATTTTCCACAATAATACTACTAACAATAATTACCATGATATTAACATCATATTTACTAGAGTTCCAATATTCAATTTATTTATTCTTTTCACCGGCACTCACGTTCATAGAAAAAATACTGCCCGTGAAAAAAAGAATGATATTGGAATATCATCCTCGTGGTAAAAAGATTGATGTGCTATTAATCGGGAAACATAGGATGGGGTCAATCTTTTATTCAACTTTGAAGAAACTGAGAAAAAAGGTAATGGTGTTAGATAATAATCCAGATGTAATAAAAGAATTACTAAATGATAAAATTGCCTGTGCTTATGGGAACATGGCAAATCGGGAAGTATTAGATAAAATAAAAGTAAAACCTCTAAAGACTGTAATTTCTACAGTACCAAATACCCGGGACAACTTATTTTTAGTTAGATACATGAAAAATAAAAATCAAAAAATAAACATGATAGTGACCGCAAATCATGTTCATCAAGCAAAAAGATTGTATGCTGCAGGGGCAGATTACGTAATTTTACCACACATAATAAGCGGTGAGAAGGTAGCATCAATGTTAAAAAAATCAACAAGAAACAAAAAATATTTCAAAAATACAAAAAGTAAAAATATGAAACATTTAGATTTAAATTAAAAATGGCGCTACCCAGATTTGAACTGGGGATCTCCCGCACATGAAACGGGCGTTCTAACCAGGCTGAACTATAGCGCCGCCATATTAAAAAGAACAGAATTTTATTTTAAAAAGCTTTCCATTATTGTTGTAATTCTTTAAGTGCCCGATATCGTTCATCCATTGAATATTCATGGAATGTTTTGCAAAATATGGATAATTTTCCAATTTCGGAATTTTCAAGAGTACCATAATTCTTCAATTTATCCACAACTAAATCTAATTCAATCGGGATAGAATTTTCATCCAAAGAAGGAATATTCAAGTATTTTTCCAATGAATTTTTTAAAATATTGGTAGACCTATATCCCATCTCCCCTCCAAATAAGGATTCGGATGCAGATTCCAAGGTCCCAATAAATGAATTAAAACTTTTTTCATTAAGCCTATTTCCAGAAAGATGGACAATGGAATCTAGTGAATCCATAACTATATTGTAACTAAATAAAACTTTCATTTTATTGGGAAGTTTAAATTATTTATAAAATTATGGACCTGCCGAGAATCGAACTCGGGTCAAGGGACTGCCAGCCCCCCGTGATACCATTACACTACAGGCCCCTAGCCCTTGATCACACCAAGTGGGCGCAATCTAGCAACTTTTTTACCAATTCCAACTTCATCGGAAACTCTAACAATTTCATCAACATCTTTGTAAACCTCTGGCGCCTCCTCACTAATTCCACGGATTGACGCCGCCTTAATGTAAATTTTCTGTTTTTCAAGTTGTTTTCGAACACTTTCACCTTCAAACTTTTTCATAGCTTCATGTCTAGACATCAATCGTCCAGCGCCATGAGGAGTGCTAGAAAATGTTTCATTCATTGCTTTATCAGTTCCGACCAAAACATAAGATGCAGTTCCCATACTTCCTGGAAGAATGATTGGTTGCCCAACATCCCTGTAAATCTTGGGAATTTCCTTATGCCCTGGGCCAAATGCCCTTGTTGCACCCTTTCTATGAACATACACTTCCCTCATCTCGCCATCAATTTCATAATTCTCGACTTTAGCAATGTTGTGTGCAACATCATACATCAAATTAAGTTTTTCACCCTCAAAAACGCGTGCAAATGCCTTGCGAGTCTCATATGAAATGATCTGCCTATTACACCAACCATAATTTGCTGCTGCACTCATTGCACCCAAATAATCATTTGCAAGTTCAGTGCCAGTAGGGGCATAAGCCAAATCCTTTTCAGGTAAATTATTGAATATCTCTGGCAAGTCATTCTCAATTTTACGAAGATAGTCACTACAAACTTGATGGCCCAATCCTCTTGAACCAGAATGGATCATTATAACAATTTGATTTTTATTTCTTATTCCAAATTTTTCAGCTATTTCAGAATCATAAATTTCATCCACATATTGAACTTCTAAAAAATGATTTCCTGCGCCAAGAGTACCAAGTTGTCTCCTTCCCCTTTTTCTAGCACGGGGACTAACCTTTGTATGATCTGCAGTAGCCATGCAACCATTCTCCTCACATTTTTCAAGATCATCTTCATTAGCATAATCATTTTTCAATGCCCATTTTAATCCGCCATTAAGGACAAAATCAAATTCATCATCATCTAATCTGATTCTAGATTCTTTGCCAACGCCACACGGAACATGATCAAATAATTCATTAATCAATTCTTTTATTTTTGGTTCAACAACATCTTTAGTCAAATCTGAAGTCATTAACCTAACACCACAATTAATATCAAAACCAACACCACCCGGAGAAATACAACCATTTTTAGTATCGAATGCGGCAACACCTCCGACGGGAAATCCATAACCTTGGTGGGCATCACACATCATAATACTTTGTTTATATATTCCTGGCATGCAAGCCACATTTTTTGCTTGTTGAATGGAATTATCTTTTTTTATTTTATTCAAAATTTTTTCAGATGCAAATATCCTAACTGGAACATTCATCTTGCCTTCTTTTTCAACAGAATACACATTATCTTTTATTTTTTTTATTTCCATTTTAAATGTCTACCACCACAACAATTTCATATCCTTTATTAGTCTTTTTAATTTCCATATCACTATATGTTACCGCCTTTATATCTCCCTTAAGATCATATTTTTGTAAGTCATCTCCCTCGACAATACAATTTAACGAAAAATCTTTATTTATTTTTAAATTATTTATATTGGATAAAAATAAATTTTCAGTTTCTAGTAAAAATAATAATTCTTCTAAAAAACTATATAATAAACTTTCATAATTTTTTTCTTTCAATTCAATTTTAATCTTTTTTGTTATTTTTACATCAGTAGTATCTCCAAGGATATTAAACATCGCTAATGCTGAATTAACAAAAGCCTCGTCGATATCTTTTCCAAATGCCCTAAATTTTGCATCCGCAGTATGTGATAAATATTCGAATTTCATAATTATAATCTCCGTCGAGGGTTTAAAAGTTTTTTCAAAAAAAAGAAAAGATTTATAAATCTTTTAAATAAAAATTAACTAAGTTTTGATTAAATTTTAAAAAAGGGAGGTGTCCATTTATGGTCGCAAGAAAAAAATCTGCTAAGAAAAAAGTAGCTAAGAAAAAAGCAGTAAAGAAAAAAGTTGTAAAAAAAGTAGCTAAGAAAAAAGTTGTAAAAAAAGTAGCTAAGAAAAAAGTTGTAAAAAAAGTAGCTAAGAAAAAAGTTGTAAAAAAAGTAGCTAAGAAAAAAGTTGTAAAAAAAGCAGTAAAGAAAAAAGTAGCTAAGAAGAAATCAGTAAAGAAAAAAGCAACTAAAAAAACAACTAAGAAAAAGCGAAAATAATTTTTTCTAAATTTTTATTTTTTATTTTTTAATTTAACTGCACGTTTGCCGCCACCTTTTTTATAAATATTATATCTAGATTTAGCTTTTTTATCTCGTTTAGATTTTCTACTCGTATTAGATTCCATCATATAACTAAGATTTTAGTTTTTTTAAACTTTTCTGAAGATAAAAAAGTTGTTTATTACAACAACCATTTTTTTATATTATCTTCAAATTGTGCTTTTGAAAGTGCGCCACGTACTCCTTGCGGTTCCTTTCCGGGTGCAACAAATAATATTGTTGGGATACTCATTATTCCAAATGCCGCCGCCAATTCCTGTTCAGATTCAGTATTAATTTTATAAATTTCTACTTTATCTTTATAGTCTTCAGATAATTCATCCAAAATTGGGGCAACCATTTTACATGGGCCACACCAATCTGCATAAAAATCAATTATGCAAGGTTTATCTCCCTTATATTTCCATTCCTTTCCTTCTTTGTAATCAAAAACTTTTTCTTTAAATGTTTCTGCTGTTAAATTTTCTACCATTTTTCTATTTCCTCCAATTATTTCCAATCAATGGCGATCGAACCGCCACTAATATATTTGTATGCCTCTAGACCTGCTTTAGCTCCCTCTCCAGCAGATATTATAGTCTGCTTGTATGGAACTGTTGTTACATCTCCTGCGGCAAAAATGCCTTTTTGAGATGTATTGCACCGATCATCGATCACAAGTTCATTCATTTCATTTCTTTTAACTAATTCTTTAATCCAATCTGTTTGTAATTCATATCCAATCTCGATAAAAACTCCATCTACCTTTATTTCATCAACATTCCCAGATTCCAGATTTTCAATATTTACAGATTCAACTACTTTATCACCGTTAATCTCATTTATTTTTGAAAAAGTAATAATTTCAACTTTAGCCATATCTTTTATTTTATCAACGGTAATTTCATCAGCTCTGAACTTATCAGTATGGTGGACAAGATATATTTTTTTTGCAAATTTAGTTAATAATTCTGTTGCTTCAAATGCAGAATTTCCGCCACCAATAACTACCACAGTTTTATCTTTGAAAAAAGCAGCATCGCATGTAGCACACGTGGAAACGCCCCTGCCCATAAATTTATCTTCTCCGGGAACTCCAATTTTTCTAGCAGTTTTTCCTGATGCAACAATAACTGTTTTTCCAATATATTTTTCACCATTTGATAATTCAACTTCAAAAGTTTTATCATCTAATTTCGTTACATTGTTAGTTTCACCCATTATCACTTCAGCACCAAATTTTGTTGCCTGGGATTGAAACTTTGCCATAAGTTCGGGACCGGGGATACTATCAAATCCAGGATAGTTTTCGATATTATCTGTAAGCAATGTTTGGCCACCAATATCTATTGAGATAATCAATGTCTTGAGTTTTTTTCTACTGGTATAAAGGGCAGCAGTAAGTCCTGCTGGGCCCCCTCCAATAATTATTACATCATATTCTGCCATTTTAAAATCCTATATGTCTTCCGGAATGAAATATTCTTTTCCGTGCGAACATGATGGGCATACATCTAGCGGTTCAGTACCTTCATGGATGAATCCACATTTTTCACATTTCCATTTTATTGGATCTTCTCTTTTGTATACTGTCCCATTTTCAACCATTTTCAGAAGTTTTTCATATCGCTCTTCGTGATGTTTTTCGGTTATACCGATTTCATCAAATAATCTCGCAGCAGCTTCATTCCCCTCTTCTCTAGCTTCCTTTGCAAATGTAGGATACATATCTTCAGTTTCATAATGTTCTCCCTCGATTGCAGCCTTCAAATTAGTTTTAGTATCCTTAATTCCATTCAATAATTTAAATTCATCTTTTGCATGTTGCATCTCATTATCCGCTGTTTCTTCGAATATTGAGGCAATATATCTATATCCTTCTTTTCTTGCAACCTTTGCAAAATAAGTATATTTATTTCTTGCTTGACTTTCGCCAGCAAATGCAGCCTTCAAATTTTTTTCTGTTTTAGTTTCCATTTTTAATCTCCTCAACATGAATTTAATCCATATTTTTCAGTATGTTTTTTTACGGCTTTTAGAATTGGCTCAATAGTATCTTTGTTTAGAGAGTATATTCTTTGTTTTCCATCTTGTTCAACAGTAACAAACCCATTTTTTTCTAAACATTGTAAGTTATGACTTATTCTACTTTGTTCCATTTCTAATTCGCTAGTCAATTGACTAACATTTTTAGGTTTATCTTTCAGACTTAATACAATGCCTAAACGTGTATCATTGCATAACGCCTTAAAAAATCCCATATATGTTAAATCAATCATATGATATGTTTATCATATGTTATATATAAATGTTTCTATATCCTCTTCTTCTTCTTCAACAATAATGAATTCATAACCACACTAACCGAACTCATAGCCATCGCCACACCAGCCAACATGGGATTCAATAACCATCCAGTAAATGGATATAATAATCCTGCCGCAACAGGAATTCCCATTGAATTATAGAACAAGGCCCAAAACATATTTTGACGAATTTTAGACATGGTAATTTTGCTTAATCTGATTGCTTTTGCAATATCCAATAAATCATTTCTCATAAGTACTATATTCCCAGTTTCCATAGCAACATCTGTTCCAGATCCCATTGCGATTCCTATGTCTGCTTGAGCTAAAGCGGGAGCATCATTTATCCCATCACCAACCATTGCAACAGTCCCATGCCTTTGTAATTTTTTTACATACTTGGCTTTATCTTCTGGAAGAACTTCTGCAAAAACATTTCTTATTCCGGCAAGTTTAGCAATTGCATTGGCAGTATTTTTATTGTCTCCAGTAATCATATAAAGTTTAATTCCTAATTTTTGTAATGCTTTAACTGCATCCTCGGAGGTTTCCTTTATTGTATCTGCAACAGCAATTAAACCAATAAGTTTCTTATTTTCTGCTAAATACATGACAGTTTTACCTTCTTTCTCAATATTATTTACATCGCTAATCTTATTTATTCCAATGTTCTTCATTAGTCTTGCATTTCCAAAGTAATATTTTTTCTTTCCGATATTGGATGTTATTCCATGCCCGGGAATTGATTCAAAATTAGAAATTTTATTCAAACCAATTTTATCTTTTTTCGCTTTTTTAACTATTGCTTCACCCAATGGATGTTCTGAATTTTTTTCCATACTTGCTGCAATTTTTAATATTTCTTTTTCACTTTTATCAAAGGAGATTATGTTTGTCACTTCAAGAACTCCATTAGTTATTGTTCCAGTTTTATCAAAGATTAGATATTTCAACTTATGTGCCATCTCTAAAGAATCTCCTCCTTTGATTAAAATACCATTTTTTGCACCTTTGCCAGTTCCAACCATTATTGCAGTGGGGGTAGCCAATCCTAGTGCGCAAGGACAAGCAATAACAAGAACTGCTACCGCTGTAACCATCGCAAAAGAAAGTTCAGCATCAAAAATATAATACCAACTAACAAATGTTAAAATTGCAATCAAAATAACAGCCGGAACAAAATAAGCAGAAACATTATCTGCAAATCTTTGTATTGGGGCTTTTCTACCTTGGGCATCTTCAATTAATCTTATTATGCCTGCCAAAGTAGTATTTTTCCCAATTTTTGTAGCTTTAAATTTAAAGGCTCCCTGTTTATTTATTGTTCCTCCAATAACATCGTCCCTAACTTTCTTATCAACTGGGATGCTTTCTCCAGTGATCATAGATTCATCAATACTGGAATGCCCTTCAATAATAATTCCATCTACTGGAATTTTTCCACCAGGTTTAACTAAAATAATATCATTTAATTCTATTTCAGAGATTTTTACAACAATTTCTTTTCCATTTCTAATAACTGTGGCTTTTTTCGGAGATAGATGCATTAATTTTTTTATAGCTTCAGAAGTTCGCCCTTTAGCTTTAGCTTCTAAATATTTTCCAAATATGACCAGAGTAATCAATACTGCGGATGCCTCAAAATATTGGTGGCCAACTCCAGATAAAACAACATATACACTAAAAAAATAAGCAGCACTTGTCCCTAATGCAACCAATGTATCCATATTGGCAGATTTATTCTTTAAAGCTGCCCAAGCCCCCCTATAGAACCGCAATCCAATATAAAATTGAACAGGAGTCGCCAAAATCCATAAAATATAATCTTGGGAAGGCAAGGGATTTTTCATAAAAAACATGCCTAAGATAAATGCAGGGATTGCAAAAATAGATGAAACTAATAATTTTTCTTTTAAGTTTGAAATTTCTTCTTTCTCTCTCTGTTCTTGTTTTTTTCTATCTTTTTCTAAATTTGCAGAATACCCAAGGGATTTGATTTTTTTGATAAAGTCATTTTCACTAATTTTTGATTCATTATATTCTATATTTGCATTAGAGGTAGAAAAATTAACATTAGAGATTTTTACTCCATCTAATTTTTTAAGAGATTTTTCTATCAAAGTAGAACAACTTGCACAATGCATTCCAGAAATATTTAATTTAATTTTTTTCATTTTAAAAAATTATCTTTATCCTCCACATCCACATCCGCCACCAGTTGCTCCGCAAGAACCTCCTGTTGGGGCAGGAAGCTTTTTTATTGCAGATTGATCATAGTCACTCAGATCATCAACAACGATAAATGTGCCAGGTATCATCCCCATCCAACAACTCCAAGAGATAGTTCCACTTTCAGTTGGAGTAAATTCCACAATTTGTTCACCAGGTATTACATTAAATCCCAAATCATATTTTGGAACTTGTATTGCATTATTACAACCACTTATCTCAATTCCGTTTACTATCCATTTAACAGGAATTCCTTTTTGCAAAACAAATTTATTTGGAGACCAACCACTATACATCACATCCATTTTTATTTCTTGATATCCATCTTTTAATACTGCAACTTCATTCGATGGCAAATCGTCATAATTTGATCCAATTGTATTACCCGTAATTAAGCTATTGGCATCATATCCGCTTCCAGTTAATGCGATTCCCCTATTCATCATAACCGCACCAAGAAGAATCACAACAATTGCAGATACCTTGAGGATTTTTTTGGTAGAATTTGCGCTGATTAGTGAAGTAACAAATCCAAATCCGATTAATACTGGCAATGTCCCTAATCCAAATGCAGTTAAACTTAATGCTCCATCAATCATATTTCCAGTTCCGGCTGCGTAGATATACATTGCTTGTAATGGTCCGCATGCAATAAGTAAACTATTCAATAGTCCAATTTTAAATGGATTTTTAGATTTATGTGATTCTGCAGCATATTTATTCAAAAATTTTGGGGATTTTATTCTAATTTTTTTTAACCAAGGAAATATGTTTAACATATTTAGACCAAAGATTACGAGGAATAATCCTGCAAATAAAGCAGCATAACCTCTCAATTGCGGAGTAAATGCTATGAACGATCCAAATAAACCAAACAATCCACCAATTGCCGCATAACCAATTGTTTTACCTAGACCATATTCAAAATGAGATTTAAATTTGCTTTTTGATTTAGTTGCATAAGATACAACAAATCCACCACACATACCAACACAATGAAATCCAGTTAATAATCCCAAAAAGAATAAAATTCCTAAAGAGACTTCTTTTGTTAAATCAGGAAAAAAATCAAAACCAATTGTGCCTTTAACAATTATGTATGTTCCAAATAATAAGAATGCAATTCCTGCAGCCCATAAATACATAGTATTCTTTTTAGGTTTGGATGTTGAGGGAGTATACCCCTTTTTTATTATTATATCAAAGATTTCATTTTGAGTAATTTTATTTTCATCAAATCTTATCACAACTTTGCCTTCCCCATAGTTTGCATTTATTTCTTCAACTCTATGCTCTAATGTCTTTTCTAATATTTTTTCACAACCAGTACAAGTCATGCCAGAAATATATATTGTTTTTTCTATCATATTTTATATCCCTCATCCATTATCAATTCTTTAATCAATTTTAATGTTTCACTAGATCCATTAAAATTCAATTTAATTATGTCTTTTTCATGATCGGGGATTGCATTTACAACTCCAGAAATATTTTCAAGTTCTCCTTTCAAAATAATTTCGCAACTTTTACAATGCATACCTTCAACTTTCAATATTACCGCATCCATAATAGAATTAGTGGATGAAACACCTTATAAGCGATTGTAAGAAACTAGTTTCTTTATTTGAGTATAACCACATTGGTCATTCCACGTCGTTTTCTTTCAATAATGTTCAGCCCTTCTAATCGATCTAGGATTCTGGTGATTTTGACTTTATTAAATTCCGTTTTTTCAACTAACGTTGATTGAAAAATACTCCCATCTTCTTCTTTTATTTTATCTAAAACAAATTTTTCATTTTCATTCAACTTTTTTAAAATTTCACTATAGTCTTTTTTAGATTCTATTGGAGAATTTATTTTTTTTCCAGAAAAAAATAGGTATGCCCCGCCAAATAATATAAATAAAACTAATCCAATACTAATATTCGTTTGCAATTCAATAGTTCCCCACATCGCACATTCTGAACCATGGGAACAAGAATCTGCAACAATATCTTTCAAAGCCTTGTTAAATGAGAAAACTATAAATCCAATTAATAGTGATACCCCCATTAATAATGTGCCAACTTGTTTATTCTTCATTTCAAATCCTCAAACTTTAAATCACCGCTAAGCAATTCTCTAAAAATATTTTTCAATTCAGAAACTTTAACCCTAACTTGATTCATACTAGAAATTTCTCTAAGGGTAACATCTCCATCCGTCAAAGAAGCATGATCTACAGTTATACAAAATGAAGTACCAACTTCATCCATTCTCCTATATCTCCTTCCTATTGAACCAGAATCATCATAAATGCACGCAAATTCTTTATCTAAATCTGAAAACAATTCTTTGGCTAAATCTCCCATGCCATCTTTTTTCATTAAAGGGAATATTGCCACATCTATTGGGGCCATACCAGGTTCAAATTTTAACCAATCTCTCTTATCATCATCTACTAATGAGTTTTCTAATAATGCATATGCAGACCTTTCTAAACCAAAAGCTATTTCCAAAATTGTTGGGATTTCTCCCTGAACTTCCATTTTAGTTTTGGAAAATTCAGCATGCCTTTTCAAATCATAATCCTGTCTATCGTGGACACCACAGATTTCCATCCACCCATACCTTTCAGTATTGATTTCAATATCCCATGCATCCTCAGCATAAAATGCTAATTCCGAAGGATCGTGTTGTCGAATTCTTAATTTAGTTTTATCAAATCCCATGTCCAACATTAATTTGTATGCAACATAATTCATAAATGCATAAGATTCTTTTTTCATGAATTTCTTCTCAACACTTTCACCAAGTTTAATGTATTCTATTTTATCCGATCCAAATTTCATCAAAGGCAATTCATTTTCAGAATAATCATTAAAATGCTCTTTCAATAAAAATAATTGGGCCTCCATTTGAGTAAATTCTCTGGTTCTAAAAACACTTTGACGAGGACTTATTTCATTTCTATATGCCTTCCCAAGTTGAAAAACACCAAATGGCATCTTTGTTCTAAAAAATCTATATAGTTCTGGGAACAATAAATAAGTTGTAGTCGCTGTTTCAGGTCTTAAAAAAACTTCCTCATCAATTCCAACCACAGTACTCATCATCAAATTAACTGGTTCAACTGATCCAAATCCCCCCTTATTACAGGAAGGGCATTTTATATCTTTTTCAATCAATAGTTTACTTAATTTTTCTTCATTAAAATCATCAATATCTTCAATTAAATGGTCGACCCGATGGGATGCACCACATTTAATACATTTAGTAACATAATCTACAAAACTATCTAAGTGTCCAGATGCTTCCCAAACTTTCTGAGGCATAACTGTTGGGCATTCAACTTCCCAAAAACTAAATCCTGAAAATCCTTTTCTTAAAACATTCTCAACTTTATTTTTTAATAATTTACCAAGTGGACCCCAATCATAAAATCCTCTCAACCCACCATCATAAATGTTTGGGCTAGGTCCCCATATGAATCCTCTTCGTTTTGCTAAATCTAGAACTTTATCTTCGATTTTCATAATAACTTAGAATTTATCTTCATTTTTATAAGTTTTGTTTAATAACTGTGGTAATCGACTAATTTGCTCCCAATTATATCTTTGAGAGAAACAATATTATTCGCTTCCAACCTAGGGCAAGAAGTATTTACCCATAATTTAATGTCATTAAAATCTTCTAATTTAGCAACATCAATCTCATTTTCCATAAAAACATATGCCTCTTTTCCACAATTTTTAGCAAAATTCAAAGCGACTTTCAATGCCTGTTGCCCAGGTTTAACTGAAACCAAAATTCCAATTTTGTCTGCCATGAGGTACCTCTTTATTTTGCCTTCATTTTTTCTCTCTAGTTTAATCAAATCCTTTTTTTCAAATTTAGTAATATTGTGTGAAACAGGATTAACTAAGTAAACAGCATTAACTCCAGAATAATTAACTAATTCAAGTGGATGAAATTCCCCACTCCCAATAAATACATATGTATCTACTTCATCTTTTATTTTAATGGCATTAGACGAGTTACAACCCACCATTTGTCCAGCAATCACTACAGAATGGCCCTCACCCTCCAAATATTTTTCAACTTGATCTAGATAATCTATATATTGAATTGCAGAAATTAAACCAATTCTTTTCTCTTTAATCTTTAATTTTTTAAGAACCGGCATTACATCAATATTTTTTGCTTTAGCAGGGATAAATATTGTCTTCAATCCACTGATTTTTTTATTTTCCATAGAAATAATAAAAAAACGATGTTAAAAAACCTTTCTATTTCAATTTAGAAACTTCAGTTTTATCAGATATAATCGCAGAATTCCCACTCTTATCTTCAATAATGATTTTCAAAGGGATTTCCCCCAATTTAACTTTCCATATTTTTTTTAATAAATTCTTTGCTTTTTTACGAATAGTCTTATCATCAGTCGTATCTCTCTGGGTTTCTAAAATCTTTTCAAATCTCCCTATTAATCCTTCGACATTGGTAACAAAACCTTCCGAATTCTCTCCAGGATCCATAGACATTCTTAAACCAGGAAGTTTAACTTTAGCAGTACTAGATTTAATCACTCTTGAAAATAAATCTTCCTCACAATTAACTTCAAATACTATTTTAGCAGGATCTTTTTTCTCTTTAAATTCAACATCTGCTTTAGAGAATCCACATTCAGAACACTGCATAGCAAAAACAAAAGTTTTACCAAAATATGGAACCTCAATTTCTCTATCTCTTAACGTCAATCCATTTTTCCCACAAACGGGGCAAGGTTGTTTAGTCGATTCTTCCATAATTAATAAAAAAAGAATAAGTATTTATAAAATTATTCGTCTCCAAATGATTCCATTGCATTAGTTCTATGTACACTGGCAAAACTAGGAGTAACTACTATCCAATCTCCACCAAATCCTGCGATATCACCATCTATTGCATCACAAGTTTTTTTCAATTTATTAACTGCTCTTTTTAATTCAATCATATCTCTTTCTCTCAATGGCCCAATATTAACTAAAGCAATTGTATATCCTTCTCTCAATGAATCAAGTACAGGTTTTATATCTGAAAAATCTTGAACAATAAATGGCCTAACTACTATTCTAGCTTTGGGAACATCCCCGTCGGCAGTTAATTCAACATAATCTTCTTCGAACTCTTTAGGCATATCTTCATCATAGGAAAATTCTTTTTGTCCCACACTACTTTTTATTTTTGAAAGGAATTTTTTCATCTTAACAAGGGAAATATTAGCAAATTTATAAACATTTCTATTGTTTAATACATTCTAATTTTGATACTATAGAATAAATTTGAGTTTTTGTAAAAGCAGGCAAATTTGAATTTTCAGAAACATCATCCAATTCTTGCAAAGATGAATCAACTTTCATAAAAATATCTCTTTCTTTACAATTCAATGCATCGATCGCACATCCAATTTTCTTCCGGATATTTCTTGGAATATCTTCATCTTTGTGCAATTCAGAAAGTAAATCTAATATTTCTAAAACCTGATCATTGTTCATTTTTCATAGATTCCATAACTTCTTTTTGTAATTCAGATGCCTCTTCTCTCAGTTTTCCTTCTTCTTTTTCTAAATTTGAAATTTTCATATCAGCCATTTCTTTTTTTGACGTTAATTCTTCTTTCAATTTAGCCTTATCTACTGAGATCATAACATTACCTACAACTTTGTAAGTATCATCAGAATTATCAATTTCTTTTAAAGCGTTATCGGATTCCATACTTTGAGTTTGAAATGATTGTTTTTGCATTGCGAAACTTTGCAATCTTTGTTCCAACATTTGTAGTTTAGAAATTTTCTTTTTTGTATTGTCATCTATATTTTCCATTTTAAACCGCCTTTACCTTGGTGCTAACGGATCTAGGTTTAAATAATATCTTTGATCCGCAATATATACACCTAATTCTTTTTCTTAAGGATGTACTTTCTATTTTTTTCCCACAATTAAAACATTTATATTCAGCCATTTTATTCACCTAGTGTATATGCCCTTCCAGCAAATTTAGTATCACATTTATGGCAATGCCAAATTCCAGAACTAACTCTTTTAACACTATGTTTTAAACATAATGGGCATTCATAAAGTTTTTTTTGTTTCTCTTCAATATTAAGTCTCTTTCGCTTCAATGGTGCACCGTATCGTGCCCCGAATCTTCCGCTTCCTTTAGTTTTTTTTACCATCTTTCTAAAACTCTACTTTCAGAGTTAAATTTCCGTTTAAAAGCCTTTCTAATTTTGAATATGGGGTAACGAGGATTTGAACCCCGATTCCGACGCCCCAAACGTCGAGTGCTACCAAGTTACACCATTACCCCTCAATAGTTCAACCGGTTTTAATGTATTAATAAATGTTACTAAAATAAAAAAAATTAAGAAGATGGCTCTTCTTTTTCAGTCGCTTCTTCAGCAATTGCAGTATCAGCAGCTTTATCTTCTTCGATTTTAGCCAATTCTTTACTGTACCTTTCCTCTAAAGAATCATTTACACTCTTTAAATCAGAACTTAATTGTTTAAGTTTATCCTCACTAACTTCTGTTTTTCCAGAATTTATTAGATCATCATATTTGCCATCATCAATTTCCTTAAGAATTATATTTAATTGTTTACCTTCAACAATAATTCCCATCGGTCCACAACTTCCAACAACTGTTTTTACAGATGCCTTAAGATCTTTAGATAACATAGAATCTGTTTTCATTTTAGCAACCTTGATAATTTGTTCAATTGCCATATTAGCAGATTTTTTAATTTTTTGTAATCCTGAGCCCTTTTGGATATTAAGTTCTTTTTTCATAAGTTCAGAAACAGGTGGTGTACCAATTTCCAAATCAAAAGATTTATCATCAGTATCCACAATAACTGTAACTGGGACTTTCATACCTTTAAAATCTGCAGTTTTTTCATTAATTTTCGCTAAAATCTCTTGAATATTTACTCCAAGTGGACCAAATGCTTGTCCCATTGCAGGACCTGCTGTAGCTTTTCCGCCTTCAACCATTACTTCTACTTTTTCGTTACTCATCTTTTTCATCTCCTTCCCTTCTTATCACTTTAACTGAATCCAAACTTACAGTAATTGGAATCGGAACTGCAGCCTCTAATAATTCAACTACTACTTCCTCTTTTGTTTCGTCAATTCTAACTATTTTTGCCTTTTCTCTTTTGAAAGGGCCCGAAATAATTTCAACAATATCATTCTTTCTAATATCTACTGTGGCCTTTGCCTGTTCAATCATATGTTCAATTTCAGAATAATCTAAATTACCTGGCAATATTCCTCTTGCATATGGGACTCCGGCACATGCTTCTTCAGCATCTGCTCTGCTTCGTGCCTCGATAAATACATAACCCCTTAATCCATGAGGTTTAAATATACTATAAACGTGCAATCCTTTTTTTTCAACATTTGCAGAGACAAAATCTAAAACTTGATCCTCTCTGTTTGCCGTTGTCCTTAAAGTTAATATTTCTACTTCCTGAGTTGTTGTTGTTTCTGATTCCATTTTAACCTATTAATAATCTCCATACCAAATGAATTAAAAAACCCATGGCACCAATCAATAATATTCCAATTCCTGTAACTTTTACCGTGATTTTTAACTCTTCATTTGTTGGTTTTTTTGTAATCTTGAATACTCTCTTACTTTGAGTTATAAAACTTTTCAATTTCGAGATTATGCTTCTTTTTCTGTTTTCGTGTTCCATCTTGGGCTATTAACTCCTTAGAATAACATATGTTGAGGAAAATATTTAATTTATAAAGGTTTCTAAAATAAAAAGAAAAGTAGATTTAATCTACAAAATCAATACCAAGTTCATTTTCAATTTCTTTTTTCTCAACTTCTTTATTGATTTTCCTTGGTCCGAAGATTTGAGGGCTGTGAACACCTGTGACAATCAACATAACCCTCAATGTTTTTTCTAAATCTTCCATAACTTGTGCTCCCCAAATAATTCTTGCATCTTCATCAAGTTTTTCAGAAACAGATTCGACAACTTTTTTTGCTTCTTCCAAAGTCATATCTGCGCCACCACAAACATTGATCAAAGCGCCGTTTGCACCAGTTATATCTACATCTAATAATGGATTATGGATTGCCTTTTCTACAGCTTCTCCTGCACGATTTTCACTATCGGATTCACCGACGCCAATCATTGCAACCCCGCCATTCCCCATCACAGTTTTTATGTCTGCAAAATCAAGATTAACCAATCCTGCTTTAGTAACTAACTCTGCAATGCCTTTTACCGCATTCGTCAAGATTTCATCTGCAACCTTAAATGCTGTGTGCAATGGTAGATCGGGAGCTAACTCCAACAATTTATCATTCGGTATAACAATTAATGTATCCACAATACTCTCCATTTTTTCAAGGCCAAGTATTGCATTCTCATATCTCCTGTGGCCTTCCATTTCAAAAGGAAGTGTAATAATTCCAACAGTCAATATACCTGCTTTTTTAGCAATATCTGCAATAACGGGTGCAGCACCTGTTCCAGTTCCACCGCCCATTCCACATGTGATAAATGCCATATCTGCGCCTTTTATAACTTCGCGAATGTCATGTTCACTCTCTCTTGCAGATTCTTCCCCAACTTGAGGAATACTTCCTGCTCCAAGTCCCTGAGTCAATTCTTTACCAATTAAAATTTTATGATCTGCATTAGTATATAATAAATCTTGGGCATCAGTGTTAACTGCAACCGTTTCAGCACCAGTAATTCCCACTTCAGAAATCCTATTAATGGTATTATTTCCTCCACCACCAGCACCAATAACTTTTATTTTCGCCTTCTGTTTTGATAAAATTGCTTCCAATTCTTCATCAACAGAGCTTAACCTTTCAGGCATCCTTTTGTCATATCTATTAGGAATAACTGGATTCCTATCTTGAACGTTTTGAATCATACTATCCATTTAAAATCCCCCTTATATTTGTCATATGGTATCAAGAAAGGGAATCCAATTTAATTTATAAAGTTAATTATCCTAAAGTGGTTATTTAGGTTTTTCCTCTATAAATTCAATTTTTTTAAGCTCAGGAACTAGTTTTTTGAATTTTTCTGCAAAACTTTTCTGAATTTGTTCCGGCATTTTAATTTTAGAAGTAATTTCAAGATTTCCCTCTGTTAAAGTCTTACTAAACATGTCAGGGCCAAACATTTCTAACCCAAATTTCATAACACTGTTTACCTTTTCTTTAATATCCTCAACTTTTTTTAAAATTTTGAAAGTATAAACTAATTCTCTTCCTGCCAACGGATGGTTAAAATCTAAATTGACCCTCCCTCCACTAACACTTCGAACAGTTCCGATCATTCCATCTGCATTAATTTGTAACCCTGGATAAGGGTTCATTTTTTGTTTTCTAAATAAGGACATGGAGACAATTTTCATTTTTTTGGGATCTTTTTTACCAAATGCATTATCAGGAGATACCACTATTTCATATTCTTTATCTATATCTTTATCCCCTAATTCAGAATCTAATCCCTGTAAAACATTTTTTTCACCAATACAAATTGTAATTGGGCCATACTTCATTTTTTCATTATAAATATCATTAGTTTTTGCAATTTTTTGATCGGAAGTATCAAACACTTTATTCATCAATTTAATCTTACCTGTATATTCCAATTCAACGAAATCGCCTTTCTTTACTTTTACCATAGTATAGTTTGAGTTTAGACTTATTATTTAAATTTAACTGTACAACAAAAACTTTTTAAATTTATTCCCACTCCCCCATGGTAAGATGAACTGGAGAAATGAAATAGAACCGGCAATAAGGGACCATGTTGAAGGGAGAATAACACAGGCTTCGACAAATAGAGAATCATTAATTCTTTCAAAAAATCCAAGAGAGGCACAACTTTGGTGCGCATTGGGAAATATATCTAAAGAATTAGCTGAAACAAATATTAAATTAAAATACATGGAAAAAATATTGGCGGATACTTTAATGGAAAAGAAAAAAAAAGTAAGATCCAAGAAGCAACAAAAGGAAATTGATGATATTGTAAAGACTTTGGCAAGACTATAAACAAAAATTTTATAAACTCCCGACTTTCTTTCTTTTTTTATAATGGATACAAAATTAATTCATGCAAATGGTTTGAAAGTAGGTGGCTTCGTTATTTTCGATGACAAAGCCTGCAAAGTAACATCTATTGAAATTTCCAAAACTGGAAAACACGGACATGCAAAAGCAAGAATTGCTGCAGCCTCAATAACTGATGGTTCAAAGATCATCAAAGTGTTTCCAGGGCACGACAAAGTTGCAGTTCCAATTATTGAAAAAGAAACTGCTCAAGTATTGTCTATTGCTGGAGATAAAGCAAATGTTATGGATATGAAATCCTATGAAACATTCGATTTGAATATACCGGAAGATTTAAAAGACCAAGTAAACGAAGGTGATCAAGTAAATTATTGGATTATCTTAGGTAAAAAAGTCTTAAGATCTAAATAAAAATGGCATCTAAATTTGAAGAAACTCAAGCAAGACTATTCAAAAATGTCTTCGTATGCAAGAAATGCAAATCTAAACAAAAGTCTACAACTCAAAAAGTATTGCAAGGAAAAATTCTTTGTAGGAGTTGCGGTGCAAAAGCGTTTAGAGTATTGAGAAAGTCGAAATAATAATTAAAATGGTGATATCTACTTTTATAGCCGCAAATACGGATTATGTAATGTTAATTTTATTTGCACTTGTGATGTCAGTAATTTTATATTTCAAAAGAAAGAATTTAGAAGTTCAAAAAATATTATTTCCTTTTTTATATTTAATTATGTACAAAACAAAATGGGGCCTAACAAAAATGGATTCCATTGCAAAAAGACTTGAAAAACATAAAAATAAATTAAGTTATACTTCTATTATAGTGGGATTCACAGGAATGGCCATTATGACCGCCTTGTTCCTAATGTCCGTTTACAAATATTTCTTTGTTGAACGAGCAGCAGTGGTGGCACCGTTATTGCCTGGATCAACAATACCAGGGATGCCAACATTATCTTTTGTACACTGGATAATTGCAATTTTCGTTTTAGCAACAGTTCATGAGTTTTCACATGGGATCTTTGCAAGGATGCATAAAATAAAAGTAAAATCCTCTGGATTCGCATTTATGGGAATAATACTCCCTATAATTCCTGCAGCATTCGTTGAACCGGATGAGGAACAAATGCAAAAGAAATCAAAAAAAGCACAACTATCTGTACTTTCAGCAGGAACATTTTCAAATTTCATTTTCGCAGGAATATTTTTCCTAATATTATCATTTGTATTAACTCCCATTTCTGGAGCAATAATGGAACCGCAAGGAGTCATGATTGCAGGTGTTTATGATGGCTCTCCAGCATTCGAAGCAGGAGTAAATGATGGGGAAATTATAGATTCTTATAATGGTGTAAAAATAGATTCAACAGATCAATTATTTATAGAATTAAACAAGACGAGCCCATTTGAAAAAGTAGTTTTAGTAACAAAAGAAAATTCATATAATGTCGTTCTTGGAGAACACCCAGAGGGTGAAGAAAGGGGTTATATGGGGATTGGATTAGCAAATAAATCTGGAGTAAAACAATCAATACTAGAAAATGTGGGAAAAATACCAATAAAAATATTTGCTTGGATTTCAGTCTTGATCTATTGGTTATTCTTGACAAATTTAATGGTGGGGCTAGTTAATTTATTGCCACTCGGAATAGTAGATGGTGGACAAATGTTCTATATCGCATTAGGTTCAATAATTAAAAATGAAAAAACAGTAAAATCCATTTTTGCAGTAGTAAGCATAGCGTTATTATTATTATTATTATTCTTTTTACTTCCTGCAATGTGGGGATATTTCACATCACCATTCCAATAATTTTAAAAACTAATTCTGTTTCTAATAATCTATGTTAGTTGATGTCCACACTCATTTAGATTTACTAGAAAAAGAAAAAGATTTAGACAAAGTGTTAAAAAATTCTGAAAAAGTAAAAGTAATTATTACAAATGGCACTGGCCCAGAATCAAATAGGAGAGTATTGGAGATTTCAAAAAAATATGAAAAAGTAAAACCTGCATTGGGCCTTTATCCAGATAAGGCAATCTCTCTAACCGATGAAGAAATAGAAGATGAAATCAGATTTATAAAAAGTAAAAAACCTGTTGCAATTGGTGAAGTAGGATTAGACAACTACCGGATTGAAAACTTAGAAAGGCAGAAAAAAGTCTTAATTAAATTCATAAAATTATCAAAAGAATTGGATGTGCCAATAATTATTCATTCAAGAAAAGCAGAGGAAGAAACTTTAAACATATTAGAAAAAAATGATGCGAAAAAGGTGATTATGCATTGTTTTTCTGGAAACAAGGAGTTAACAGAAAGGGCAGTATCACTAGGATATTATTTTACCATCCCTTGCACAATAACAAGAAATAAAACGTTTAGAAAATTATCCAAAAGAATCCCTCTGAATAGATTATTAACTGAAACCGATGCGCCTTATCTTTCATCAAGGGATGAAGCAAACGAACCTGCATTTATCGAAGATTCAATAAAAAAGATTGCAGAATTAAAACAATTGAATGAAGAAGAATTAGAAAAAATAATTTTTATGAATTATCAAAACATATTTTTAAAATGAATATAGATAAAAAGATTTTAGAAAAACAAGGATATAGATTTACGGGCGATCATAGTTCAGTAAAAATCTGCTCCTGGACAAAGAACTCATTGCAAGATAAGGGAGAATGTTATAAAAAAAAGTTCTATGGGATAAAAACTCATCGATGTGCCCAAATGACCCCCTCAATGATTTGCCCAAACAGATGCGTGTTTTGTTGGAGAGATTTAGACTATTACACTGCAGAGAAGATGGACAAAATTGACGATCCAAAAGAAATAATAAAGAATACAATCGAACAACAAAGAAAATTATTATCTGGGATGAAAGGAAACAAAAATATAAATCTAAAAAAATTCCATGAGGCGCAAGATCCAAATCAATTCGCAATTTCCCTAACTGGCGAACCAACCATTTATCCACGGTTAAACGAATTGTTAATAGAAATTCACAAACTAAATGCAACTTCTTTTTTGGTAACAAATGGGATGTTCCCAGATGCACTAAAAAGTTTAGAAGAACTCCCGACCCAAGTCTATCTTTCATTAGATGCTCCAACAAAAGAGATGTACCGGGCAACCGACAACCCACTAATAAAAGATTTCTGGGAAAGATTAAACAAATCATTAAGGATAATCTCAGAATTAAAAACTAGGACAGTAATACGGATAACGGCCGTAAAAGGAATAAATATGTCTAATGAAAAAGAGTATGCAGATTTAATTAAGATTGCGAATCCAAATTGGGTAGAGATAAAATCTTACTCCTTCATTGGCGAATCTAGGGCAAGATTGGTACAAGAAAATGTACCGACATTCAATGAATGTAAAATTTTTGCAGAAAACATTGGAAAATTTTTGGGTATGAAAATCATAGATACTCACGAAAGATCAAAAGCAATATTGTTAGCAAAAGAAGAAACAAAAGACAGATTACTCAACAAGTAAATCAAGACTATTTAAATCGTCATCAATTCTATCTTGACGAGTATAAATTCCAAATGATGGGCCCAAATCAAACAAGGTTGCCCTTTTGGAATCTTGGACCAAGATATTCGAAGATACAATGTCTAATCCCGCATATCCTCTTGAATGCATCTCATCTATTTGTGATTTGACACAATTATATTGATGAAAATTCAATAGTTCTCCTTCGACATTTTTCAAGATTGTCCCCGGAATATATTCTTTTATTAATATTGCAGGATTTCTCCTCCTCCAACCTCCCATTTTGAATGATTCTAAAATTTCAAATTCTTTTTCACTACTGCCCATATAATCTCGATATAACATAATTCTTGGCATCCAATCCAAATCTTGATTTTCACGTAATCTTTCCCTTTCTTCATAAAGATCTTGGGCATTTTCAGATTTAACTGCAATCTTTGCGATAGCAAAATTATCCTCTTTTTCAATTTTATAAACTGCAACGCTACTTGGGCCAATACACTTTAATGGTTCATATCCGAATATCCTAATGTAATCTTTTTCCCAACACATAATATTATTTTTCTGGCATTGTTTATAAGCTTTACTATTTGTAACTACTATTAAGAAATAACTAAACTTTCAAAATCTTCCCTTTATCTCCAGGATTAATTATTACTGTTTTCCCAACACTATCAATTTGATTGAAATTTTCTTCAATATGTCCGCAAATAACAAGCATTGGTTTTACCTCTTTAATTAATTTCAATGCAGATTTACTTCCAACATGTCCTGCCCACTCAATATAATCTGTTTTCGTCCCATATATTGGAGCATGGGTAACAAAAATAACTTTTTTTCCCTTCGAACGTTTTTTTAAGGAAGGAATAATTTTTTCTAAATCCTTATATCTTTCTGAAAATCCGCCGTACCCATATCCAAAGAATAAGTAATCTCCAACGACAATACTTTTTTTATGAAGGAATTTAACTTTTTTATTATTTTTTAATATAGAAAAATCCTCTCCCTCTTCGTGGTTTCCAGGGATGATCAATGTTGGTTTTTTGAACTTATTAAAATCCTTAATTAGTTTATTAAAATTTTTCCCAAAGTTAGTAAAATCTCCAGCGCAGACAACAATATCTGCCTTTTTTGCCTTGGCAATTAATCTACTATTTATTGCCCCATAAAAATGAGGATCCGTAAATGCTAATATATTCATAAAAAAAGTTAAATTTAAGGTTTTTTAAAGCTTATTATGCTTCCAAAAATCCTTGCATGAACCCAGAATCATTGGGATCGATGTCTCCATCCTCTTCAAGGCGGATTACACATTCGATTTCATAGAAATTTGGATCATCCATTTTCACACCTTCAGGTGGCAAATTGCACCATTATGAATTAATTTCCAAAATTTCATTTCTAATTCTTCTTCAACAAAATCTTCCCATTGTAAATATTTAACCATTCAGCATCACCTCCATGACGTATTCAAATTATGTGAAAAATTGTTTATATACCTCACCCGCGAGTTTGGCAAGCTGTCAAGCTAAAAACCAATATGGATACCTTTATAAACAGACGATTTAGCCAAGAATTCATGGTAATGCCAAAAAGTAAAGGAAAAAAGAATAATCGTTCAAAGAAAAGTCAAACATTTGAAGAATATTCAGAAGGAAAAGATTTTTCCAAAAAAGGTTCAAGGAATTCAAAAAGTAGATCTTACGGTAGAGGAGACTCCAAAAGGGGTAATTCGGAAAGAAGAGATTCAAGAAGAAGAGATAATACTCGGATAGAGAAGACTACTGTTACATGCGATGATTGTAAGGAAAAATGCGAAGTGCCATTCAAACCAACATCTAATAAACCAATCTTTTGTGATAATTGTTTCAAAAAGAACAAAGATCAAAAAGATAATAAACACATTAAGGAATTAGAATTAATTAATGAAAAATTAGATAAAATAATGGTTGCCTTAAAAATTTAGATTTCTAATGGAAAAACATATAAATTAGAAATCTATAATTCTATCATGAGTGATAGGAAATTAGTAAAGTTAGCAAAAGACTATTGTTACAATTATCACGAGGGTCAATTAAGGAAAGGAACCAAACTTCCTTATCATACCCATCCAATTGCAGTGGCAGAAATTTTAGACGAATTTGGATACACAGATGCAACCACAAAATGCATAGCATTATTACATGATGTAATTGAGGATTCTCCAGTAATCACTGGTGAAATAAAGGAAAAATTTGGTTATGAAATCGCAAACGGAGTTTATATTCTATCAAAAAATACAATCAATAAAGAGATAATAAAACAATTAGACAATAGTTCACAAATAGACATAAAAAAATTATCCCCCGATCAAGTATACAAATTTAGATTATCTTTTGCAAGAAAAAAAGTAAAAAGAATAAAAATAGCAGATTTAATTCACAATACAAGAGATTTAAAATCATTGAGTGACAGAGGGATTAAGAAAAAACTTACTAATGCAAAAGAATTTTACATCCCATTGGGAAAAAGAATTGCCCCGTTGATGATAAAAGAATTAGAAAAAAATATAGTGAAATATAAAAAACAACAAATTTAAATACAATTAATCAAATTCAATTTTATAATGACAGATTTAATAGCATTTTTATCAACAGGAAAGGGAACATGGGGCCAAGTAAGTGCCTTAATTAATGCAGAGGGTTGGGATAAAGTTTATTTATTAACAAATGATTTTGGAAAAGAAAAATTCACTGCTGAAGAAAATACCGAATTAATAGTTGTAAATTCATCCGCCCCCGAAGGGGAATTGAGAGATGAGATTGCAGAAATTCTAAAAGAAAAAGTAAATGGTGAAATTGCAATAAATTTTGTTTCTGGAACGGGAAAAGAACACATGGCCCTAATTGCAGCACTAATGAAGTCCGGGGTAGGATTTAGATTCGTAGTGCAAACCGATGAAGGTACAAAAGAACTTTAGATAACTTTATATCTTTCTTTATTTTTATTAAAATCATGAGTGGATTATTTGACAACATTTTACATGACAATGAGAGCTTATTCTTAGATGAAATTGCACTAGATTATGATTATATTCCGAAGCAAATACCCTATAGAGAAACCCAACAACAATTTATTGCAGAATGCATTTCACCTTTATTACAAAATAAAACTGGAAGAAATTTATTCATCCAGGGAGCCCCAGGAATTGGAAAAACATTAGCCGCATTATATGTAAAAAGAGAGTTAGAAGAAAAAACTAGCGATGTAAAAACAATTTACATTAATTGTTGGAAAAAAGATTCAAGCTACAAAATTTTATTAGAGATTTGTAACCAAGTTGGATACAAATGGACACAGAATAAACGAACAGATGAATTGATGGACATCGTTGCAAAAGAATTAAACAAAGGGACAGTAGTTTTATTTTTAGATGAAATCGACAAAGTAAGAGAAGTAGATATATTATATTCTTTTTGCGAGGATTTGCTAAAAAAATCATTAATTCTTATAGCAAATAATAAAGAATGGTTAAATCAATTGGATGATCGGGTAAAATCAAGGCTAATGCCCGAATTATTAGAGTTTAATGAATATAATGCGAAAGAGACCGAAGGAATTTTAAGGGAGCGAACAGATTATGCATTCGCAAAGGGAATCTGGGATCCGGATGCTTTGCAAGCAGTAATAAATAAAACAATTCAAATGGGTGATATTCGTTCAGGATTATTCATATTAAGGGAATCTGGAAATTGTGCAGAAGCAAAAGCATCTAGGAAAATAAATATCGAACACGCACATAAGGCGCTATCAAAATTAGAGGGATTCAAAATAAAAAATTCATTAGATTTTGGAGATGATGAGCAATCAATTTTGGACTTAGTAAGGGGAAATTCTGGAAAAACAGTAAAAGAATTGCATTCTCTTGTAGAAAAAAAGTTTTCATATCGAACATTTCATCGGAAAATAGATGAATTAAGAAAAAATAATATGTTGGATGTTTTAGAAGTTCCAGGGAAATCATCTATAGTAAATTATTCTAAAAAATTAACGGAATTTTAATTGCTTGACAGCTTGCCAAACGCTAAGAAACAATTTATAAACATTGATTAATAATTTCTAGCATGGCCAAAACAATTTCAAAAGATACCCCATTATCTGAGATAACGCTTAGGAGATATGAAAAACCTTCCGCGTGCTCGAAAAGGGATTTAACAAGAAAGGTCTGCCTTTCAATAGGATTGTTACAGCCAGGAGATTCAAGAGACATAATTGTAGATATTTTGCAAGTTTTGATGGAAAATAAAGAAGGCCAAGTATTCATGAATTCTGAAGAGATAAGGAGTAAAGTAATTTCTCATAGAAAAAAACAAAAACTTCCAATTAAGGGTGTAGCCCCCTCCAATGTCCGGAGACAATTAAAAAGATTAAGAGATATATATTTAGTTGAAACGATAAGAAACGAATACAGGATTGCAGAATTTGAAGAATTGCATGTAATTTTCAAAAAACAAATAAAAGATTTCTATTTAAAGAATATCTTGGAAAGAGTAGAAGATTATTTCAAGGAGATAAAATGATTTACGAACCAGCAGAAGATTCATACTTACTTCAAAAACAAGTAGAGAAATTTATAAAAAAAGAAATGGATGTTTTAGATATTGGCACAGGATCAGGAATCCAAGCATTGACCGCAAAAAAACAAGGGGCAAATGTTATTGCAGCAGACATTAACTCAGAATGTGTAACTCACGTAAACAAATTAGGAATAAAAACGCTACAATCGGATTTATTTGAAAATATAACTGGAAAATTTGATTTAATAATTTTCAATCCACCATACCTTCCAGAAGATGAAAGAGAGCCAGAAGATTCAAAACTAGTTACCACTGGTGGAAAAAAGGGTAATGAAATTCTTGCAAGATTTTTGGCAGGGGCAAAAGATTATTTGAAAGAAGATGGAAAAATTTTGATAGTATTCAGTTCATTAACTCCGGATGTAGATCAATTAGTGGAAGAGAATAAATTTACTTTTGAAAAAATTTCAGAACAAAAAATAGATTTTGAAAAATTAATAGTTTATGAATTAACCTAGTGGATAAACTTTTTTATCCATAATATCTTTAGAAATTTTAAAAGAATCAATCATCTCATTTTTTTCAACAGGGAATTCACCAAATTCATCCAAATAATAAAATGGTTTACCAAATTTAATTTTCGCACTTTCAAATTTTGGCCACAAATTGTCTTTTTTCCCATTTATTCGAATATTAACTGGAAAAATTTGAGGATTATCCAAATTAGAAACTAATCTTCCCAATCCAGGATATATCTTAGTCCCCACGCTATCCACCAGTTTAGATTTTTGTCCACTATTGCCCTCTGGAAATATTAAAACATATTCATTCTTTTCTAAATAATTTCTGGATGGATCTATTATCCCATATTTTGACGCAGGAATTTGCTGTAATGCTTCAAGCAATCCCTTGCGCAGTCGATTTTTATAGTGTGCCTTCGAAACAATCGCGTGAAATTTTTGATCAGAATTTAAATATGCCGCAATTAATAGTTGATCTACTGAATGTGTATGTAAAATAATTTTGCCCTCTTTATCTTTTTTATATATCCAATCTTCCTGAGGAGTATCATGATTGGAAACAATGATTCCGCCCTTTTTATCATTAATTATATTTTCTAATCCCTCGATCTCAACATCATAATAATTTTCAAAAATAAAATTGCAGGCCCCACTAATGAAATCATAATTCCAATTTCTTATTACATCCCTCATTTTAAATTAAACTCTCCAACGTATGCACCTTTTCTTCCATAATATGTTTTGAGATTTCTATCATCTCTTTCCTACCAGGCTCATTAAAAAGATATTTTTCAATATTTTTCATATCTTTAAAAAAATAATAAGGTTCTCCTATTGAAACACTCGCTTTATTATAATCTGGGATAATGAAGTTTCCGCCATCAATAGAATTCACATCTACCCTAACTGGAATAATTGGTTTTGTTGGAGAATCAATTACTAATTTTCCCAAACCAGGATAATATTTTTTCCCATTTTGTTTTCGTTTCAAAATATTGCTACTCATCCCTTCCGGAAATATTGCGACACAATCATCTCTGCTCAAATACTCTTTTGCGAGTTTAAAACATTCCTTATTTATCTTAGAAGCAAAAGATCCTGGATTAACAGGGATTTGTTTAGTTTGATTTAAAACAAATCTTAAAGCAGGATTTCGATAAATTCCGCTATAAACAAAAAAGTGTAATGGGATATCAATTCCAAATGCAGAGCATACCAGTAGATGGTCTTTTGATCTCTCTCCTGCCCCAGAATGATTTATTGCAACAATGCCACCATCAATATTTTCTAGATTTTCTTGTCCAAAAACATTTATATCTACATGATGATTTATGTATTTATTACTTAAATTACATATGTTTTTATACACTTTTGATGATTTCATATAAATGTGGAGTCACGAAACATTTATAAATCTTACAATTCGACTTATTTCATACCCAATATCACTACATGATGTAGGAGGGAGTTCAAATGAATAAAAAAATAATATTAGATTCTATAAAAAAACTAAGGGAAATCTCTAAACAGAGGAAATTCCCACAAACATTGGACGTTTCAGTTAATTTGACTAAGCTTAATTTTAAAAAAAATCCTGATCAAAAAATAGATTTATTCCACAAACTGCCACATAACACTGGAAAAAAACCAAAAATATGTGCTTTAGTTGGAAAAGAATTAGAAACAAAAGCAAAAATTTTCGATAAAGTTATTCTAAATGAAGAATTTGGAAATTTAGTAAAAGATAAAAAAGCATTAAAGAAATTAGCAAGAGAATATGATTATTTTGTAGCACAAGCAAATTTGATGGCAGATATTGGAGCAAAATTCGGTAGAGTTTTAGCACCAATTGGAAAAATGCCAAATCCAAAAGCTGGATGCATTGTACCTCCAACTGCAAATTTAGAACCATTATTGGAAAGGTTAGAAAGCACATCAAGGTTACAAACAAGGGATCAAGCTAGCATAAAGGCTATTGCTGGATCAGAAACAATGTCTGATGATACTTTAGCAGACAACATAAATTCAATATTCAATACAGTTTTACATGAATTGCCACAAGAAAAAGCAAACATAAAATCATTGATAATTAAATTTACAATGAGTAAACCAATAGAAGTAACTGATAAAGGCCCAATATTCAAGGCGGAGGCAAAGGAAGAATGAAAGCTCACGTTTCCGATAAGAAAAAGAAAAAGGTAACTGAATTAGTTAAAGATTTACAATCAGAACCAATTATTGGAATAATTGATTTAACAAGTTTGCCTTCTGCACAATTTCAAAAGATCAAACACAAATTAAGAAAAGATTTCAAAGTTGTTGTAGCAAAAAAATCATTAATAAAAATTGCAATTGAAAAGGTAAAAGATTCGAAAAAAGGAATCGAAAAATTAGATGCATATTTAGAAAATGCTATGCCTGCAATCCTATTCACAAAACAAGACGCTTTCAAGGTAGCAAAATCTCTATCGAAAAACAAATCTTCAACAGCTGCAAAACCAGGGCAAATTGCTCCAAAAGATTTAAACGTTCCTGAAGGGCCAACTGCATTCGCACCAGGACCAATTATTGGAGAATTAGGTGCAGCAGGGATTAAAGCATCAATAGAAAATGGAAAAGTTATTATCAAGGAAGAATCGACAATTGTGAAAAAAGGTGAAGAGATAACCCAATCTCAAGCAGACATGCTTGCCAAATTCGGCATTGAGCCAATGGAAATTGGATTAAATATCACTGCAATTTATCAAGATGGAAACATTTTTGATAGCGAAGTATTATCTATTGATGATGCTGAATATTTGAATAGAATCAAATTGGCAGCTACTGAAGCATTGAATCTTGCAGTTTTTGTAGTATATCCAACAAAAGAAACTGTTGAAATATTGTTACAAAAAGCTGAAAGAGAAAAGCTATCGATAGAATCAAAACTTCCAGCAGAGGAAACTCTAAAAGAAGAGCCAAAAACTGAAGAACAACCAGTGGAACAAAAAACAGAAGATAAAGTTGAAGAAAAATCAACTCAAGATTCTGATAAAGAACCAGAAGTTAAAGACGAAGCTCCAAAAACACAGGGGAAAGAAGAAGATCAAAAATCAGAAGAAAAGCCATTAGAAACAAAAGATCAAAGTGGCTATTCTGAAGATTCGGCCAAAAAAGCTGAACAACTTTTAGATCAATTAAAACAGGATAATATATAGGAGGACAAAATGGAATTAATATATGCAGCATTACTTATTCACAAAGCTGGCAATGAGGTCAATGAAGAAAACTTGAAAAAGGTTTTAGCATCCGCTGGAGCAAAAGCAGATGATTCAAAGATTAAAGCTTTAGTTGCAGCACTTGATGGCGTAGACATTGAGCAAGCAATAAAAGAAGCAGCTACAGTTAGTGCAGCTCCAGTAGCTACAGCAACTGAAGAAGCACCAGCTAAAGAAGAAGAAAAGAAAGAAGAAAAGAAAGTAGATGACGGACAAGCAGCAGCAGGTCTAGGCGCACTTTTCGGATAAATTTTTCTTTTCTTTTTATTTTTTTTATTTTTAAAACAGACGTAGGACAAACAATGACATCAGAAAAAGAACTAAAAAAAGGAATTACAGAGTTAAAAGAAACTCTCAATATTTTGAATGTAGAAAAAGAAGAGTGGTTTACAAAAAAAGAGAGCTTAAAAAAAGAAGTTTCTAATCTAATTTCACAAATTAAAAAAATTAAATTTCCAAAAGATTCCGAAAGTGCAGAAGTAAAAAAATTAAAATCAAAAAGAGATAAATGCAATAAGGAAGTTCAAAAATTAATCAAGCAATTCAAAAAATTAAATTCTGAAAAATTAAAAATTATGAAGGATAAGAAAATAACATTTAATCCTGCAGAGATATCAAAACAAATTGAAACACTAGATTATTCTATTCAAACTGAAGCATTATCTTTCGATAAAGAAAAGAAGATAATGATTCAAATTAAACATTTAAAAAAACAAATGGCAAATGCGGGAGATGCGCAAGGAGTATTTAAAGAGTTAAAAGAAGTTTCAGACAAGATAAAAAAAGCAAAAGATATTGCAGAAGAACACCATAAGAAGTTACAAAAAGAAATAAAAGATAATAAACCTGATTATGAAGAATTCAGAAAGTTAACAAAACAAATTAATGAATTAAAGAAAAAACAAGAGAAAGCATTTGCAAATTTTATAGATTCAAAAAATAAATTTTCAGAAATTAATTCTCAATTAAAGGGAAAATTAAAAAATACAAAAGGCATGAGAACTGAATCAGATTTCAAGTACAAAAAAGAAAATGCAAAATTACTTGAAGAAAAAACAAAAGAAGTAGAAGAAAAATTAAAGAAAAAGAAAAAATTAACAACAGAAGATCTTCTAATCTTTCAAGGTTCTAAAAAATAATTTTACCACAAACTAATTAAATACTTTATTCGATTAAGTTTTATGAATAATTTAATCTATGGCATAATTTTAAGTGCATTGCCAATTGCAGAATTAAGAGGGGGAGTGCCACTTGCAATGTCCTCTGGTGCACCGATCTGGATGGTATTCATATTATGTGTTTTAGCAAATATTTTAATTATTCCAGTAGTATTTTTCTTTTTAGATTTTTTGCATGAGAGATTTATGGGCAGAAGATTTTACAGGGTTTTATTTTCAAAAATAGTAAATAGGACAAGAAAGAAAATAGAGCACAGAATTGGGACAAAATGGGAATATCCAGCATTACTTTTATTGGTTGCAATCCCATTTCCAGGGACAGGGGCATATGCCGGGTCTTTGGCAGCATGGCTGTTCAAATTAAATCGGAAAAAATCATTAATTACAATTGCATTGGGAGTTTTAATCGCAGGGGTATTGGTAACATTTGCATCATTAGGAATTTATTCTCTTATATAATTCTTTAATATCCGAAATGAGGGGTATATTCTCCACTTTGAATTTTTTAACCAAATAAATCCATACTATTGCAACATAAACACCCGAAACAAAATTCCAAAAAATCATGTGTGTTTTTTCAAAAAGATCAGAACCAAATTCCATTAGAATAAAGATTAACAAATCAATTCTTAAAATATTCATTGCTAGAATTAATCCTGCCCCAATAAAAAACATTTTAAAACTTTCATTTAATGAAATTCCCCTAGTAAACAATATTAGGAATAATAGCAAAGAATATGCCATTCCGGCAACACATGCAGGAATTATATTGACCATATTTCCACCAATGAATATAGCATCATTGATCATATTAGCAGGATATCCCAATTTAATAAAGAAGTAAGCAGGATATGCAGTTAAAGGGAAAATAATTTTATGGAAAAATCCATACAAATTAACAAAGAGGATGGCAAAGGCCAACCTCAGTATAATATTCTTATAATATTTCATTGTTGTTGTTTGTTTTAACAAATTTATAAGCTTTAGTAACACTTATAAAGCGATTTACAACTCCAGAAGTGTAACAAAATCATGATTTTGGAGGATATACAAAAATGAATAAAAAATTATCAATTATTGGAATGTTATTAATATTAGTTTTCTCAGCTGGGGCAGCGATAATACCTGGCACGATGGATACAACTTTAAATCCTGGAGAAGAATTCAATGGAGCATTTACAATAAATAATACACATGGTACAAATTTAACAAATATCACATTCGAATTAAATGTTTTCAATGGAGTTATTGTAGAGGCATTCACACCAAGCCTAATAGAACAATTAAATAATTCAGAAATTAGTGATGAAATAACTTTCAAGTTTACAGTTCCAGCAGGAACTGAACAAAACAATTATACTGGGACATATTCATACTCTGCTGATCAATTAAATTCAACACAATTTGAATCTTTCAATTTCACAGTTAATGAAGTCAAAGATATTGCTATTGATTTCAATCAAGCAAATCTTAATGATTTATTGCCGGGGGAAAGTAGAAATACTACTTTGGTAATAACTAACACTGGAAATGTGGATTTAACAAATATATCTATTTCACACGATTTAACAGATTTCATGGATGCGGGCGATAATCAAATAGATATTAATTTTTCAGAAGAAAATGGATTTGATTTATTGGTAAATTCCCAAGCAAAGGAAATAATTGTTACAGTAACAACACATACAAATCAGTATTTCTATCCTGAAGAAACAAATGATTATTCTGGGCCTATAACTATTGCTAGTGCAGAATATACTGAAAGTTTCAATTTAAACGTAGATTTAGAGATGATGGCATTTAAGAATATAGAGATAACAAATTTAGGGGATTTTGAAGATTTAATTCCTGGAGAGGAATTCGATATAGAAATTGAATTTGATTATGCAAAATTTGATATTGACGATATAGAAGTTGAAATGGTAATTTCAGATTTTGATGCCGGAGATGATCTAGAAATGGATTCAGATGAATTCAATATGGATCATAAAGAGGATTATGAGTTAGAATTCAGTTTAGGAGTTCCCCTAGATGTAAATGATGACAGATATGGGATTTTACTAAATATCAATGGTGATTCAGATTCTGATGATGAATTAGATGAGGATTTCGAATATAATGTATATTATGGGCGGGCCATAGATGTAAAAAAAGATGAAAATTATGATGCAGGATTTAATTTTGTAAGATTGGAGCCTGAACTGCCAATGTGTGGGGGATCATTCACTTTAACTGCAGAGGTAATCAACACTGGAGAAAAACGATTAAATGATATGTATATCAAGTTAAAGATTAATGAATTAGATATTTTGGAAATCTCTGAAGAATTCGATCTAAAAATAACCGAAAATAACAGAGACGAAAAAGTTGAATTTTTCATAAATCTTCCAACTGGAATGGAAGCTAAAGAATACGATATCGAAATAATCGCTTATGATGAAGATAATGACATAATTGGAAGTGAAATAGTAACATTCACTCCATATGGAAACTGTGTTCAAGTTGAAGCTGAACAAGAAGAATCATCTGAAGAACCTTCTAGTGCAGATTCACCCGAAGGGACACTTTTCATGCCAACAGGATGGTCCGTAGGTAATTTCTTAGGAAATGATACTGCAAAAACATCATTTTGGGTTATTGGAGATTTAGCTTTAATAGTGATAATAACTTATTTCCTTTTTCTTTTCTTTAAGAAAAGGAAATAATCTTTTTTTTATTTAGTTAGTTTTATATATTTCTTAGACAATTAATCCCTATGGAAAAAAGAGAAGAGGGAAAGGTAATTATTGAATTAAAAAACGTTTGTAAATATTATCGAATGGGGGATAATATTGTAAAAGCAGTTGATAATGTTTCTTTGATGATTAAACGTGGAGATTTTGTAGCAATAATGGGGCCATCAGGTTCAGGAAAATCAACGATGATGAACCTAATTGGAAGTTTAGATGTTCCAACAAGGGGAAAAATATTTTTAGACCAGCACGATATTTCCACATTGACAGAATCAGAGCTTGCGCAAATAAGGGGAAAAAAAATTGGATTCATATTTCAATCTTTCAATCTAATTAATAATTTGACAGCAAAGGAAAATGTAATGATTCCAATGCTATTTCAAAATAATTTAAAAGATGAGAAAAATTTTAGGGCAACCAAATTAATGGAGTTGGTAGGTCTAAAAGATAGGATGCATCACACTCCAAATGAGTTATCAGGTGGGCAACAACAAAGAGTTGCTATTGCCAGGTCATTGGCAAATTCTCCAGAGGTAATACTTGCAGATGAACCAACAGGAAATTTAGATACAAAAACGGGTGCATCGGTAATGGAATTTTTAGAAAATTTAAATAAAAAAGGAAAAACAATTATTATGGTTACACACGATCCAGATTTAGCAAAAGATCATGCAGATATAATTTTCTGGTTAAAAGATGGAAAAGTAGAAAAGATAACTGGGAAAAAAGATGGATGGAGTAAGTTAGGAAAAGAAAGATTAAAAGAGTTGAAGGAGAATAAGTAGATGATATCTGATCTTTTCTCTTTAGCATCTAAAAATATCAAACGCAGAGGTTTGAGATCATGGTTAACATTATTAGGAATTTTTATAGGAGTTACTGCAGTAGTAGCATTAATATCATTAGGAAATATTTTGCAATTAGCAGTTTCAAGTCAGTTAGGTTTGGATACTAATGAGTTCATAACAGTCCAGGCTGGAGGCCTGAGTGGATATGGCCCACCCGGGAGCAATGTTGTAGATCCTCTGCGGGAAGATGATGCAAATGCTATCGAGAGGTTGGGCAGTGCAAAAAATACCATAAAAAGAAATATGGTTTCTACAAAAATAGAATTTAATGAAATAATTGATTATAAGTATGCTGGGAGTCTCCCAAATAATAAAAAAGATTTAGACTTAGTTTATGCTCAACTTGGTTTGGATATTTTCGAAGGAAGATTGATGAGCCCTTCAGATTCTGGAAAAATAATTTTAGGATATAATTTTTATAATAAAAAAGAAAATTGGGGCGGAAAACAAATCACTCCCGGAAAAACAGTTTATGTAAATGATGAAAAATTTCAAGTAATTGGAATATTAACAAAAGAGGGCAGTTTAATCAAGGACAATATGGTTCTAATGAATGAAGATGATATGGGTGATATCTTTGATTATGGGGACGAGGTAGATGTAATAGTTGTTGAACCAGAAAACAAAGATAAAATACAAAAAACCAAGGAAGATATTGAAGAATTACTTAGAAAAAGGAGAGGAGTAAAAAAAGGGGAAGAAGATTTCGAGGTAAGTACTCCAGAAGCAACACTTTCAACAGTTAACAATCTTCTAAAAGGGGTCCAAATTTTCATAGCAATAATTGCATTAATTTCAGTATTTATTGGGGCAATTGGAATTGTTAATACTATGACTACTTCTGTATTGGAAAGAAAAAGAGAGATTGGAGTAATGAAGTCTGTTGGAGCAAAAAATAAACATATATTCTTACAATTTTTTATCGAATCAAGTTTACTGGGATTAGTTGGGGGTGTAGCAGGGGTATTGTTTGGAACATTAATAGGATTCGCTGGTGCGATAGCAATGAATAATTTTGCAGGGACAGAAGTAACTCCAGAAATAAATTTAATTTTAATATTATCAGTACTGGCTGGAAGTTTTCTAATTGGGGGAATTGCAGGAATAATCCCCGCATTAAATGCAGCTAAACAAAATCCAGTGGAGGCATTAAGGTCATGATAAATAAAGAAAGCATGAATTATTCTCTGAGAAATTTGAATAAAAATAAGGGGAGGAGCCTCCTAACAATTTTTTCAATACTAGTCGGAATAACAACAATTTTCATATTTATTAGCTTTGGATATGGATTATATGATTATACAAATGAATTAACCTCTGGTTCATCTGCAGACAAAGTATTAATCATACCAAAAACCGCAGGAGGATTTGGGGCCCCAGATGAAATAATTTTAAATGAAGATGATGTAGATGAAATTAAAAAATCAACCGATGTATTGGATGCAACTGGATTATATTATGATGCAGTCTTAGTTAAACAAAATAGTGACCAAAAGTATACATTCATAATTGGATATGATCCAAAAAAAGATTTTGTTATGGAATCTTTCAATATTGGTGCAGACGAAGGAAGGATGTTGAAATCAGGCGACATGGGGAAAGTTGTTTTGGGCCACAATTATAAAATTAAAAATAAAATTTTCGATAAAGCTTACGAACTAAATGATAATATAGAATTAAATGGAATCGATTTAAAAGTAGTCGGATTCATGGAAGAAATTGGAAATCCCCAAGATGATTCTCAATTATACATAAGTGATAGCCAATTTGAAGAATTATTCACGGATGTAAACTCCTATGGCCAAATAATTGCGAAAGTGGATATCAGCGAATTAGAGAAGGTCATAAAAAGTATAGAACATAATTTAAGAAAATCTAGAGATTTAGAAGAAGGAAAAGAAGATTTCTATGTGCAATCATATGATGATCTAATTGAATCATTTACCGGGGCACTAAATATAATAGTAATATTTATAATTTTCATAGCATTAATTTCAGTAATAGTATCTACGATAAATACTGCAAACACAATGATAACTTCTGTTTTAGAAAGATACAAGGAAATCGGAGTGTTAAAAGCAATGGGTGCAAAAAACAATAATATTTTTGAAATATTTTTATTTGAAAGTTCACTATTGGGCACAATTGCAGGAGTATTTGGAGTAATCTTCGGATGGGCAATTTCTTATACATTCGGAGTTATATTGGATAACATGGGGTGGGGATTTTTAAGTCCACATTTTTCAATATATTTATTTGGAGGGCTGATATTATTCTCGGGTATAACTGGGGCGATCTCGGGTGTTTTTCCTGCAATCCAAGCAGCAAAAACAAATCCAGTAGATGCATTGCGAACGGAATAGGTAAAGTTTATATAGTAAAAATGCAACAAAATACATAAAAGATGGTGAATAAAAAAATAATAATAAGTTTATTAATTTTAGTAATCTTGCCAATGTTATCGGTAGATGCAAAGGCAGAGTGCAATATCAATTCAAATTTAATTTACCAGGATCCTCATCCAGCTTTGCCAGGAGATTATGTTGAAGTATTGTTTCAAATTTCCGGGGTAAGTAGTGGGTGCGAAGATGGCGCATCAATAGATTTAATTTATGATTATCCATTTTCATTAGATGGAAAATCAAGTAAAAAGAATTTGAATGCAAATACCTATGTTGGGTATAATTATGGATCAAATTGGAACGTAGTATATAATTTAAGAATTGATGAAAATGCAATTAAGGGAGACTACGAATTAGAATTAAGGTATAAGGAAGGAGCAAATGCAAGTTGGAATAATTACGGATTTGATAATTTCAATATAACCATTGAAGATGGGAGAACTGATTTCGAAATCCACATACAAGATCATAATATTTTAGAAAGGAATATTGTTTTTGAAGTTCTAAATATTGGGGATCAAGATATAGAGGCTCTAACTTTAGAGATTCCTAAACAAGAAAATATAGAAATAAAGGGTTCAAATAGAAACATCGTTGGTGACTTGGATTCAAATGAATATACTACTGCAGATTTTGAGGCAATTCCCGCAGATGGAGAAATTTTAGTAAGATTATATTATACTGATTCTACAAATGAAAGAAGAATGATAACAAAAACTGTTGTATACGATTCGACTTATTTTCTAGGTGCATTAGAAAATGTAGCGGAAGATAAAACTTTAACATACTTTATTATTGCAGCTGTAATGTTGGGAATAGGATTAATTTTCTTAAGGAAACGCAAATTAAAAAATCATAAAAAAAGAAAAAAATTCGAAATTTAATTTCTAATATCAATTTATTATCTTCTAACTATTATGGGAATTATAAGCGCACGCCCGGACTCGAACCGGGGATCAGAGGGTTGCAGCCTCTTGCCTTAGCCGCTTGGCTACGCACGCATATAAATAGCAAACAATATTCACTTATAAAAATATCGAAAAATAATGAGCGGGCGCGAAGGGATTTGAACCCTCGACCCCTAGCTTAGAAGGCTAGTGCTCTAATCCAAGCTGAGCTACGCACCCGTTAACAATTTAAGAGCACTTATTTCATTTATAAACATTACCCCTAAACCAAAATTATATAAATATACTATGGGACAAAAATGTTATGGTTAACTTCAATGCGATAGAACAGAAATGGCAGAATAGATGGGAAGAAGAAAAAGCATTTGAAGTAAAAGAAACCAAAAAGAAAAAATTCTACGCATTAGAGATGTTCCCCTATCCATCCGGAACAGGATTGCACATAGGGCACGCATTCAACTTTACAATAACAGACATAATTTCAAGATTTAAACGATTAAATGGATTTAATGTTCTTTATCCAGTGGGCTATGATTCGTTTGGATTGCCGGCAGAAAATGCAGCAATAAAAGCAAAAAAACATCCAAAAGAATATACTGAAGCAGCAATAAAAAATTTCATAAAACAACAAAAAAAATTAGGATTTTCTTATGATTGGTCAAGATTAGTTTCAACCTCCAGCCCAGATTATTACAAGTGGGATCAATGGATATTTTTAGAGATGTATAAGAAAGGTTTAGCGTACAAAAAAAATGCACCTGTTAATTGGTGTTCAAAATGCAATACAGTTTTAGCAAATGAGCAAGTTCATGATGGGAAATGTTGGAGACATGAAACTACCGATGTAGAAGTTAAAAATCTTAATCAATGGTTTCTAAAAACAACTGCCTATGCAGATGAGTTATATGAGGGGATAAAAGATCTAAAAGGTTGGCCAGAAGATATTAAAAAATTACAAAAGAATTGGATTGGGAAATCAAATGGAACAGAGATAAATTTTGAAATCGAAACTCCGCCTCACAAGGAAGGCACAATAGGTCCTACAACTACGTTGTACAATGTTTTTACAACTCGCCCAGATACACTATATGGCGTAACATTTTTAGTAATTTCTGCACAACATCCAAAGTTAATGGAGTTAGTAACCTCGGAACAAGAGAATAAAGTTAAAAAATTTACAAAAAAATTAAATTCAGTATCTGCAGAAGATATAGATAAATTGGAGAAAGAGGGAGTATTTACCGGGAGCTATGCAATTCATCCATTAACAAATAAAAAGATTCCAGTTTATGCTGGGAATTTCGTTTTGGCATCCTATGGTTCCGGAATGGTTATGGCTGTACCTGCACATGATCAGAGAGATTACGAGTTCGCAAAAAAGTATAATATTCCAATAAAGGTAGTAATTTCCCCAGAAAATAAAACATTAAATGAAGAAGATATGACCAAAGCATACCAAGAAAGAGGAATACTAGTAAATTCCGAACAATTTAATAAATTACATTCAGAAAAAGCAAAAGAAAAAATAACAAAATATTTAGAAAAGCAAAAGAAAGGTAAAAAAACAGTAAATTTCAGATTGAAAGATTGGCTGATTTCGAGACAAAGATTCTGGGGAACCCCTATTCCAATAATACATTGTGAAAAGTGCGGGGAAGTTCCAGATGAAAATCTCCCAGTAACTTTGCCAGAGAATATAATTCTAAAGGCTGGAAAAAATCCATTGGAAACATGCGATGATTTCGTAAATGTAAAATGTCCAAAATGTAATGGTAATGCAAAACGAGAAACAGATACTATGGACACCTTCACAAATTCATCTTGGTATTATTTGAGATATGCAGATTCAACAAATGAAAAACAAATTTTCGATAAAAAGAAAATAAAATACTGGTGCCCCGTGGATTTCTATATCGGTGGAAGGGAGCATGCATGCATGCATTTGATATATATACGGTTCTATACCAAATTTTTAAGAGATTTGAAATTATTAAATTTTGATGAACCATCAATAAATCAATTCAATCAAGGGATGGTGCATGCAGAAGATGGACGGAAAATGTCAAAGTCATATGGGAATGCAATAGATCCCTTAACAGTTATCAAAGGATCTAGTGCAGACGCATTGAGGTTATTCTTAGTATCTGTTGCTAACCCAGATAAAGATTTTAGCTGGAATACAAGGGGATTGGAAAGTAATCACAGATTCATTTCAAAAATTTATGATCAATTTAATGATTTGAAAATAGGGGAATCTTCAAAAAAAACAGAACATAGGATAAATAATGCAATAAAAAAAGTAACGAAATACATTGAAGAAATAAAATACAATTTAGCTATAATCGAGATAAAAAATTTATTCAACACATTAGAAAATGAAATTTCAAAAAAAGATTATGAGTCTGCAATAAAATTATTATCTCCATTCTGCCCACACATTGCAGAAGAGATATGGGAGAAAATGGGAAATAAGGAACTACTTTCTACAAATGTATGGCCCAAATATGAAGAAAATAAAATAAATATCGAATTAGATGCAGAAGATGAATTAATATTCAATACAATAAAAGATATACAAAATATTTCCAAATTTATAAAATCAAAACCAAAAAAAGTAATAATTTCAGTATCTGAAGAATGGAAATATAAAACAATCAAAAGAATAAAAAAAGAAATGGAAACCGATTTCGAAATTTCACGAATAATGAAGAAAGTGATGGATAAGGATCATGCAAAAGAGATTTCAAAATTAGTTCCGCAGTTTATTAAAAATCCAAAAAAACTTCCAGAAATATTACTTTCTCAAGAAATAGAATTAAAAGTATTACAAAAGAACATATCCGAATTTAAAGATAAATTTGATTTAGAAATTGAAATAAAATCAAATGATCCAAAAGCAATGCCTGGAAAACCGGCAATATTATTCGAATAATTAATTTAATTTAACCACTTGATTCAATTTAGGAATAAAAGACTTAAATCCTTTTTTATCTATTTTTTCTTTGAATGCAATTGCTGAAGTTTCTTCACCATGCGCAATAAATACTTCAATCGGTTTTTTCTTAAATCCCAATAACCATTTAATTAATTCGCGATAATCAGCATGTGCAGAAAAACTGTTTATTTTAACAATTTTAGCTTTAACTACAGTTTCAGTACCAAGCATCCTAACTTTTTTTGCACCCTCTAGGATATGCCTTCCCAATGTTCCTTCTGCCTGATACCCCACAAATAATACTGTATTCTTAGGATCCCATAAACCATGTTTAAAGTGATGTTTTATTCTTCCACCAGTGCACATCCCACTTCCAGCAATAATGACTGCGGGCTCACGATAATTGTTTAGCATCATAGATTCATTAGCTTTTTGAGTAAATTTTAATCCTTCAAAATTGAATGGTTCTGGCAATTCCTTCTTAATTTCTTCATCATACACTTCATGGTGTTTATTAAAAACTTTAGTAGCCCGTATTGCAAGTGGACTATCTAGGAATACTTTTTCCTTTGGCATTTTGCCTTCCTTAGAAAGTTTGTGCATTGCAAATAATAATTCTTGCGTTCGTTCAATAGCAAAAGAGGGAATAAGTAATTTTCCTCCACGTTTATACGTGTCAGATATATGTTTCAATAATAATTCTTTGCTTTTTCCCTTGTCTTTATGAATTCGATCACCATACGTAGATTCAATGAAAACATAATCTGCTTCAGAAATTAATGTCGGATCTTTAACGATTGGGATATTCCATTGACCAAGATCTCCAGAGAATACTAGTTTTTTCTCTTTTCCACCATCATTAATAAACATTTCAATTATTGCTGCCCCAACAATATGCCCCGCATCCCGATATCGAACTTTAACTTGATCATCAACAGTATACATTTTACCATATTTTATATTTCTAAAATGTTTAATGGAATGTTTTGCATCCTCAACAGTATAAAGTGGTTTTCTTGCGGGCAAACCTTGTCTTAATCTCATCCGATTTTCTCGTTCAGTATCTGATTCTTGAATTCCTGCACTATCTACAAACATAATCTTACATAAATCTGTAGTTGCAGAAGTAGTTAAAATTCTACCTCTAAATCCCTGTGAAACCAATTTCGGAATTAATCCAGAATGATCTATGTGCGCATGGGTTAAAAACAAATAATCTATTTTTTTAGGATCAAAAGCAAATTTTTCATAATTAAGTTTGGTAATTTCTTTTTTACCTTGAAACATTCCACAATCAACTAAGTATTGTTTACCTTTTATTTCCAGGTGATAACAAGATCCAGTAACAATTCGGGCAGCGCCACAAAATTTAACTTTCATATCATAATTTCAGTTTCAAGGTTTAAATAGTTATCCCTCCAAAATAGCTTTAATTCTTCTCACACCAGCACCAACAGATTTCTGTTTTACAATTTTAAAAGTTCCAAGTTTTGAAGCATTTGAAACATGTGGGCCAGAACAGATTTCTTTTGAAAATTTCCCAATTGAATAAACAAAAACAGTTTCACCATATTTGTGGGAGAATTCCCCAAGTGCACCAGATTTTTTAGCTTTATCCACGTTCATTTCCTCTTTTGAAACTTTAACTTTATCCTTGATTTGTTTATTAACCATATCTTCAACTTTTCTAACTTCATTTTCTTCTAATTTTCTGTCAAAACTAAAATCAAATCTTAATCTCTCTGGATTGATATTTGATCCTTTTTGTTTACAATCATCCCCTAAAACTTTAATCAATGCAGAATGCAATAAGTGGGCAGCAGTATGCAATTTAATTGTCTCTTCAGATTGATCTGCTAATCCAGATGCAAACTTCCCCTTTGTCGCAGTTCGCGAAAGTTTTTGGTGAGTTATAAATTCAGATTTATATCCTTTCAAATCAACTTTCATCCCTTTTTCAGATGCCAATTCTTGAGTCATCTCAATTGGGAAACCATATGATTGAAATAATAAAAAAGCTTCAGTACCAGAAACTTTTTCCCCAGAAATTTTCCCAAAAACACTCATTCCTTTTTTCAAGGTACGTTCAAATTTTCTCTCTTCTTTATCGATCTCAGTAATTATAAATAAACTATTTTTTTTTAAGTGACTATACTCCTCACTGTAATTATCAATTATAGTTTTTGCAATTTTTGAAACAAATCTATCTTCAATTCCCAATAATTTTCCCCTTCTTATTGCCAGTCTAATCAATTTTCGCAACACATATCCTTGCTCGATATTTGAGGGGGCAATTTTTTCAGCTAATAAAAATGTGGCAGAACGCAAATGATCTGCAATAATTCGTAAAGATTTTTCATCTTCAGAACTAGATAACTCAAGTATTTTTTCAATTATTGGGGTAAACAATGAGCTTTCATAAATATTCTCTACGCCTTCCAAAATAGAAAAAACTCTTTCATACCCCATGCCGGTATCAACATTTTTCTGTTTAAGTGGTTTATATTTCCCAGATGAATCTTTATCATATTCCATGAACACATCATTCCAAATTTCAACCCACCCAGAATTAGAGGGATCAAATTTTTCAGGAACATCCTCTGGTGAACTCCAGTAAAACATTTCACTGTCTGGTCCGCAAGGTCCAGTTTTTCCTGCTGGTCCCCACCAGTTATCCTTTTTTCCGAGACGAGCAATTCTTTCAGAAGAGATTCCAAGAGATTCCCATATTTTTTCACTTTCTTCATCTGCCGGAGCATCTTTATCTCCTCCGAACACACTGACACCCAATTTTTCAATTGGAAACCCAAGATATTTCTTAGAGGTCAAAAATTCAAAACTCATTTCAATAGCTTCTTTTTTCCAATAATCTCCAAAACTCCAATTTCCAAGCATATTAAAAAAAGTTAAATGAAATTCATCTCCAACTTCCTCAATATCTCCAGTACGGAGACATTTCTGAATATTGACTAATTTTTTCCCAGAAGGATTCGGTTGCCCAAGTAAGAAAGGAACTAATGGGTGCATGCCTGCAGTAGTAAATAGGACAGTAGGATCATTGTATGGAATTAATGGTGAATCAACGATCTCTTTGTGGCCATTATTAATAAAAAATTCAATGTATTTTTTCTTTAAATTTTTTGATTTCATAAAAATAAAAAAGAAGGATTATTTAAAAAATTATCTAAAGATCAAGTTCGGCCAATTTCTGTTTTATATCATCCAATTCAGCATCTAACCCACTCAAATGATCGATTTTCTTTTTTTCTGGCATTTTGACAGTTTCAGGAACAATAATTTTTTCTTTTTCCTGGAGGTCCTTGACTTTTGGCAATTCAGATTTAAATTTTTTAAATTCTTTCTCAATTTCACCCATTATTAAATGAAGATTTTTTATTTCCTTCATTTTCAATTCCTTGAGAAGCTTATAGCTCTCAACATGTTTTAATAATGTGCCCGCTTCAATGGCAGTGCCAAGAAGATTCTTTCTGAAAGTAATTGCATTATCAATTTTAACGTAAGTAGGATCTTCTTCTCTAACCCTTCTTCTTACAACTTTCTTCTTAACCGTCTTCTTTTTTTTAGCAACCATCGTTTAAACTTCAAATAATTTTTTATCCACCAATAAAATTTTATCTTTTATTTTATCGACTTCTTCTTGCCATTTATTTAATTCTCTATCTTCTTCATCTCGCAATTTACTAATTGAACTCAATGCTTTATCAGCTTCATTGCATAGTGCTTTTATTTTATCTACTTGAGTCATGGCAGATTTGTATTGCTCCATCTTTACATAAATTGGTTTATCTCCAACAATTGGCCTTTCAATTTCTACCGGGGCTCTTTGTACATGCTCAATTTTTTTCGGTACTTCAATATGTTTTGGAGCACTAAATGTCGGTTTAGAAATTTCTTTTTTTATATTATTGAATTCACTTTTGTAAGATGGAAATAATTCTTTTTCCTCTTTTGGTAAAACAGGTAATTTATTCTCATGTTTATTAGAAATTGGTTTAAAATCAGGAATTTCTTGAGAAAAATCTTCATGTTTTTTGTCTTTTTTTGATTTGAATAAACCCATAAATATCAACCTCCGCTTAATAAAAAACCGATTTTACCTATTAAAAAGCTTTTTTACCACTCAGATGTTGTAAATTCGCCAAATACAGCTCAAAACAAGCCAAATGAAAACCTTTTTAAGTACATATATTAAAAAAATACTAAGGTGATTTTTGGTGATGGTATCAAGAGAAAAGATCAACCAACTTGCTATGCAAATTGGAGGGGAATTAGGAACTCAAGTAGTTGAGATTCTATTGGATCAAGGAGATAACACCTCAGAATTTTTAATTGCAGAAAAACTTGAAGTAAAAATTAATGTAATCAGAAAAACATTATACATGTTACAAGATGCGAATTTAGTTAATTCAATGAGAAAAAAGGATAAGAAAAAAGGATGGTATATTTACTACTGGACCTTTGATGAAATCCAAGCAAATGCCCTAATAAACAAAATGAGGGAAATGCGAATATCAAATTTAAAAAAGAGACTAAATGCAGAGCAAAATATAAGTTACTATACTTGTAAAAAACAATGCATTCGTACAACATTAGAAAGAGCATTAGAAAGTGATTTTACATGCCTTGAATGTGAGAAAGTTATGCATGAGGTTGATAATTCTAAAAAAGTAAAATTGATCAAAGAAGAATTAAGTTTTCTAGAACAACCAGAGGAATTGGCAGAAGCTTTGATTGAAGAAACTAATACTGCGGAAGCAGAAGCTTAACTTGGTGGACCAAAAAATACTTTAGCACCATCGAATGGTCCAAATGGTATCATATTGAAGAAAAATAATAAGATATTAACTTTCTGACTCATTAATAACGCAGCCCTTTGAGTCATATTCATCTTTTTCAATTTTTTTAATAATGTTTTCGAAATTCCCCATAAAATCAAATTTGTAAGTGGGCCAGCAAAAGCAATTAATCTATATGCCATGGCATTACTAAATGCTGCTTGGCTAATCGTTACATATCCTGGAGCTATAATCAGGAATGGTGATCCAATTGCTTTCAGGAAAACTCCCAAAATCAATCCAAATGAAAATAATTCAAAGGTAGCATTGAACCCAAATCCCATTGCAACAAATTTGTGTGCTAATTCATGCAAAATTATTGCTGGAGCGGCAACTATCGCTGCAAACTTAAAATCTTCAAGTTTCACTTTTTTAGGATGCATCCTATCCCAAACAGTTCTAGGTCTCTTTACAAAAATTCCTGTAAAAATATATCCTATTGCAAGTGTTAGTATTGCAAAATAAAAAATTTCCTTGAATGTGATAAACTCCATAATATCACAATTGGATAAGCACTTTTAAAACTTACTAAAAAAATTCACTAATCCTCTTTTGAGTATTAATTTCATTCAAAACTTTACTAATGTTTAAAATTTCAGAAATATTTTGTCCAAATTTTTTTTTAACAAATGATTCTAGATATTCTATTGCCAACTTTTTATCTTCAAATTCAATAAAACCTCCATTAACAGATGTCCTAGTTGCTTCCCTGCAAACCCACACTCCCAATGGATATTTGTCCTCGGCAGTTATAAACCTTAATGCCAAAACGGATCCTTGGATTCCAAGCTTTTTCAATTTTTCAATTATTCCAAGTCGGCAAGCGTAATATCCTCCTGCGGTTTCAGATGCATAATTTTTTCTTGAATCAAACTTCTCATAATCAGTAGCATAATATTTTCCATTTTTGCTCCACGGATTTTCCTTGAATGGGACCTCCATTTCAAACAATTCAAAGTTCCATACGCCTGGAAAAAAAGCAATCAAATATTGGTTTCCCAAATTTCCCCCAAAATAAACACGCGTATGGTCTATGCAATTTTCAAATTTAACATCTTTCAACATTTCTTTTCCGAGTGTATCATCTATGGCAGTAATGCTCCATCGGGTAGGGACTAGTTTTCTATTTTTTTTCAATCCAAGTAATCCTATGGATAAAATTTTGCTGAGGAAATTTTCATCAATGCCTCGATCATACAATTTCTTCAATCCCCCGACTGACTTCAAATCAATGTCCGAAATTGTTTTATCCACAATTGTTTTTATTTTTGGATTTTCCGTTAACCGAATATTCTTTGCATTAGCATTATTACTTAATGGGTTCCCAATCCTATCTAATTTTAGTTTATTAATTGGTTTATTTTTCAACTCAACTTCAATTTCGACAGGTTTATGTGCCATCCCAATTTCTTGAGATAAATTAATAAATTTATGATTAAATCCCTTGATTTTAGTTTTGAATCGAGAATTGACCAATTTCGATCTCAATTTTAATATATCTTCATCTCCAAAATTCATTTTTATCCAATCTTTCGGGGAATCCAACATATGGGCATCTTTCATAGTTTTTACAGGACTCAAAACTCCAACATTCACATCTGGATACCCGTGCCTACCCACGAAAACAGAGGGCGGAGAGTTTCCAAAAAATTCATTTTTATTTAAATCTAAATTTTCAAAATTAAATTTTATTATTTCTCGTTGCCCATATCCACTCTTTTGCATGAGTTAGTTAATGGTGCATTATTTATATATCTAATCTCGGTGTTTGGCAAGCGTAGAAACATTTATAAATAAAACATTGTCCTCAGAATCTACGATGTATAAATATATCCGAAATTTATGGAAAAAACCAAGTTCAGAATTGTTAAGGGCAAGATTGATCAAATGGAGAAAAGAAGAATCCTTTGTAAAAATTGATAAACCTACAAATATAGCAAGAGCAAGGCAATTAGGATATAAGGCTAAACAAGGATATATAGTTGTAAGAGTAAAACTTCCACGTGGTGGACGTATGAGACCTTTGATAAAAAAAGGTAGAAGATCCAAGCATAGAAGAAGATTAAAGATTCTAGGTAAAAACTATCAACAAGTTGCGGAAGAAAGAGCTTCAAGCAAATTCGTAAATTTGGAAGTATTAAATTCATATAAATTAGCAAAAGATGGTAAACATTATTGGTTTGAAGTTATTTTAGTTGACCCAAATCACCCAGTGATAAAATCTGATAAAAAAATTAATTGGATTGGAGAACATAAGGGAAGAGTAAATAGGGGACTAACATCTGCGGCTAAGAAATCAAGGGGACTAAGGAATAAGGGCCTTGGAGCAGAGAATATAAGGCCATCTCAAAGAGCAAATAAGAGAAAGGCTAAATAATTAGTCTTATATACCCTTTTTATATTTTATTTTCATGTTATCTACTAAACAAATAGAGGAAATCAGAGGATATTTAAAGAAATCAGAAAATCCTCTATTCTTTTTTGATGATGATCCAGATGGATTATGTTCATACTTACTTTTAAAAAAATATATTGACAAGGGTAAAGGCGTAGTTCTAAAAACAAAACCAATTTTAGAAGAAGGACTATACATGAAAGTCAGAGAATATAATCCCGATTATATTTTTATTTTAGATATTCCGATTGTAGAACAAGAATTTATTGATAAAGCAAATGTTCCAATAATATGGTTGGATCATCATAAACCAATTGATAGAAAAGGGGTAAAATATTTCAACCCTAGGTTAAATGATGACAAAAACAATAAACCAACAACTTACTGGGCACACAAAATTACTGAAGAAAAATTTCCTTGGTTAGCTGCAGTAGGGACAATATCTGATTGGTATTATCCTTCATTTGCAAAAGAATTCTCAAAACAAAATCCAAAACTTTTGCCAACAAAAATTAAAACTCCGGATGAGGCAATATTCAATTCTAAACTGGGAGATATAATTACAATATTTACAATGGTTTTAAAGAATGCAACATCGAAGGTTCATCGCATGGCCAATTTATTGATGAAAATAGAAGACCCATGGGAATTATTGGAAAATGAAACATCTCGATCAAAATTTATAAATCGAGAAATTTCAAAACATATGAATGAATATGAGATTTTATTCGAAAAAATTGACAAGTTAAAACCAACTAAAGAAAAAATATTTCAAGTTTACTTGCCTCCGACAAAAAATTCATATACCAGTACAATTTCAAATTATCTAATCTATAAATATCCTGAGAAAGTAATTATGGTAATAAGGCAAAATGAAGAAAAAGTGATAATGAGTTTAAGGAGTACAAAAACAAAATTGCCAGATGCAATTTCAACCGCATTAGAAGGATTAGATGGATTCGGTGGGGGCCACGAACTAGCATGTGGGGCAGGAGTCGCGAAGGACCAATTCCCAGAGTTTTTTGAGAGATTACAATCGCAACTTATATAAATAATTTTTTTCAATTTAATTAAATGATAAAAAGATTAATTTTGATTATATTTATATTATTAATCATGCCCTTAACTTTTGCACAGCAAGAAAATTACAATGATCGTACAGGATTAATAATTAATTACGATTCACATGGTGAAATTATTTTAGAGGGGCAATCAGGATTTAATTCTTTAACAACTACATTAAATTTAAACCCATTAGAATCTCCAAGGCAAATAGTAAAATCCCTTTCGACAGATCCCGAACATTATTTAGATGAAGAAAATTTAGTTTTTGAGTGGGGAACATTTCAAAATCCTTTTTCATATAATGTGAATTCTCAGATAGAGACAAAAAATAATCTTTACCCGGTCAAACATATACAATTCCCAATACAAAATTTAGAATCAAAATATGAAAAATATCTGGATGCAGGGGAGATAATTGATATAACTCCAGAAATTGTAAATAAGGCATCAGAAATAGTTAGCGGAGAAACAGACCTTTATTCTGCAGTATTCAAGATCTCAGAATGGGTAAATGCGAATATAGAGTATAATCTTTCATCAACAACTGCTGATGCGGCATTACAATCTTCATGGGTATTGGATTCTCGAGAGGGCGTTTGCGATGAGATCTCATCGCTATTCATTTCATTGTCTAGGTCAGTGGGAATTCCAGCAAGATTCATTTCAGGATTTGCTTATTCAAACTTAAATTACGATTTTGAAAATCATGGGTGGGCAGAAGTTTATTTTCCTGGAGAAGGATGGGTACCATATGATATTACTTTTGAACAATTTGGCTGGTTAGATCCCACTCACATAGCGTTGGACAAATCGATTGATTCGGGGGAGGCCTCAGTAAGATATACTTGGAGGGCAACAAATACAGAATTAGAATCTTCTTCATTTGAAGATGAAAAAACAATAGTTAGCACTGGGGAAAAAGTAGACAATCCATTCAATTTCGAAATTGAGCCATTATTTTATGAGGTGCAGCAGGGAAGTCATGTTCCAGTGAAAGTAACAATGAAAAATCCATTTGAAAATAAATATGTTTCAAATACAATAACAATCACAAAGGGGCCGACAATAATAGAAAACAATAGAAAACAAATTTTATTGAAACCGGGTCAAGAGGGGACGGTTTACTGGATAATGAGGGTTCCAAGCAATCTAAGTAAAAATTTGATATATACTGCAGAATTAGAAGCAAAAGATTTATTTGAAAAAAGAAAGTCCTCTCAAATTAAATTTGGAGATTCATTTGATTTTATTTCCGAGCAGGAAGCAAATGAATTGGTGGAAAGTTTACTAGAAAAAGAAGATAGAAAATATTCGGAAGAATTATCTATCTCTTGCGAATCAGAAAAAGAATATTATTATGACTTTGAAGAAATAAACATACTTTGCGATGTAAAAAATCTTGGAAACACGTTGCTAAAAAACACAAAAATATGTTTGGACACAAATTGTAAAAATATGGACTTAAAAATTGGTGTAAAAGAGACACTAACATTTAGCAATGTAGAAAAGAAAGATCCAATATTAATTACTGCAAAAGTAAATGAAATTGATTTACTAACTGAGATAGGTGTAAAAATATTTTCAGAACCCGATGTAAAGATTCTCGGGCTAAGCTATCCAAAACAAATTGAATATGGTAAAAATTTCAACATCACTTTCACAATAACTTCAATAGCAAAAGTAGAAAATTTAAATATAAAATTGAATAATAAGGATCCATCAAATTTAAAAAAAGATTCATTATCTGAATCAGTAGTTATGGTTGCAAATTCAAAAGATTTTCTTTCTGGAGAAATATTCCTAAAATTAGATTATACTGATGAATATGGAAATGAATTTTTTCAAAAAAGGAATTCAGAAATAACAATAACTGCACTACCTTGGTATGCGAAAATAATTAGTATTTTCTATAATTTATTTTAATAACTTTTACCAAAGTAAGTAACAAATTTAGATTCCAATTCACAAGCAAAACATTTCCCAGTTACTTTTCCATCAAACTCACTATTCAAACTTTTAGCACCAGTTTCACCTTTTATATTTTCTTCACAAGAGGGATTTCCACACCAGTTAGCTTTGCCAAATTTTTTAGAGTCAACTTCTCTTTTCAAATCCGAAATATTAGAAACTGATACAATGGAATTGTCCAATAATTTCCGTGCTCGCTCAAACATATCTGACTGAATTCGATCTAATAATTGAGTAACTCTTTCTGAGACTTTTGAAATATTTACAAATTCCTTTTCTCCAGTATCTCTTCTAACTAAAACAACCTGTTTCTTTTCGACATCCCTTGGGCCAATTTCTATTCTAATTGGGATTCCCTTCAATTCCCACTCATTAAATTTCCATCCAGCACTATATTCTGTCCTATCATCGAAAACTGCGGAAAATTTCCTTAATTTTTTGAAAATTTCTTTTGAAAATTTCAAAACATCTTCAGATTTGTTTTTGAATAAAATTGGAACAATTACAATCTTTTCAGTAGCAATTTTTGGAGGTATAACTAATCCCTTGTCATCCCCATGGACTGCGAACATAACTCCCAACATTCTAGTACTAATTGCCCAAGTATTCTGATATGGCAATTGTTTATCTCCATTTTCATCTAAAAAATTAATATCAAACGCTTTAGCAAAATTTTTACCATCAAAATGTGCATCTGGGCCCTGAATTGCTTTACCATTTGGCATTAAGAATTCAGTACTCCAAGTATATTCTGCTCCAGCAAATTTTTCTTTTTCTGACTTTTGTCCAACCAATGAGGGCAGTGCCAAGTAATCGCTACAAAAAGAATCCCACAATTTAATAATATCCTTCATTTCCTTTTCAGCTTCTTTTCTTTTTGCAAATACGGTGTGCCCTTCATTCCATAAAAATTCTCTCCCTCTCAAAAATGGGACTGCATGTTTGAATTCCCACCTAACTACATTATTCCACTGATTCAATTTTAAAGGTAAATCTTTCCAAGATCTAATCCACTTTGCATATGATGGATACATGATTGTTTCAGAAGTAGGCCTAATTGCAAGACGCTCATCAAGTTTTGAATTTCCCGCATGAGTCACCCATGCAACCTCTGGAGAAAATCCCTCTACATGATCTTCTTCTTTCATTAAATATTTTTCAGGAATAAATAGTGGAAAATAAGCATTCTGAACGCCCAATTTTTTTAATCTTTTATCCACTTCTTTTTGAATAGATTCCCAAATAGAATAACTTCGGGGCCTATAAACTATTGAACCCGATACAGCAGTATAATCTGCCAATTCACTTTTTATGATAGTTTGAGTATACCACTCTGAAAAATTTTCAGATTTTTTAACAGTAATTCCCTGTTGAATTTCTTTTTTCATACAACAAGATTCAATTAGCATATTTTTAAACCTTTTTATTCTTCAATGAAAATTAACGAAAAACATTTAAATAAAATAAATGAATTACACTCATCTTAAAGGGAGAAGAATATTATTTAAAAAAATAAAATGTATCCACTAACTCATTTCTTGTTTGCATTAGTAATTGCATCAGTATTGCATCTTTACCAAATTTTCAATATATATTTTGTAATCTTAACTGCGATAATTGGAGTATTAGTAGATCTAGACCATTATTTGCATAGAATAATAAAATTCAAAGATTACAATATCAAAAATTGTTGGAACAGATCAATATTACACAAAGATAAAAAACAAAGAACATTGATCCATCACAAAAAAGGTGCAATGATAATAAGTGTAATATTACTAGGGATATATTTCATTTCAAAATCATTATTTTTGGCTGGAGCAATAGGATATTATTCTCACATATTTTTAGATAATCTACATTATAAATTAAAAGAAAAAATAAAATTCAAAGAATTCGGATTTATTGTGAGGATGCCAATCCATGAACTAATTTTTGAAGTTATTTTAGCAATTTTAGTATTGTTGATTTATTTATAGAAACCTGGCACCGCCCGAATTTGAATCGGGGTTATAAGGCCCCCAGCCTTATGTGATAACCAAGCTACACTACGGCACCAAATAAAAAAAAGCGGCCTCGAGGGGATTTGAACCCCTATCTACCGGGCCGAAACCGATGGCTCTATCCAAATTAAGCTACAAGGCCAACTCACGTTTAACATCGGAGAAAGCGTCACAGTTAGTTCGCACATAAACTCGGCTCCTTCGGCACAACATTAAACAAGAATTATATGCAATGTTCTACTTATAAAATTTACCAAAAACAATATAAAAAACAATCCCCGTGCAATTACATGATTCCCTTTCATGCAAAGACAAGAAATCAAGTAATTAATATTTTATCCACCAATCCAAAAACAGGATTAAATTTAGAAGAGGCAAGTTATAGGCTAAAAAAACATGGAAAAAACAAGATAATCCATGAAAAAAAGATTTCAAAACTAAAGATATTATTCAGACAAATAAAAAATCCATTAGTTTACATACTTTTGGCAGCAATTTTAATCTCCACCGTGATTGGAGAATATTTAGATTCAATTGTAATATTTGCAATTGTAGTATTAAATAGCAGTTTAGGATATTATCAGGAATACAAGGCAGAAAAGGCATTGGAATTATTAAAGAAAATTTCAGCACCAAATGCAAGAGTTTTAAGAAATAAAAGAATAAGGCTAATTCCTGCGGAAAATGTGGTGCCCGGGGATATTATTGTTTTAGAAACGGGAGATAAAATTCCCGCGGATGCAAGATTGTTAAAAGTAACAAATCTAAAAGTAAATGAATCAACATTAACTGGAGAATCAAATCCAATATCAAAATCGATAAATTCTATTCAAGAAACAAAAATAATTGCGGATCAAAAAAATATGGCATTTGCAGGAACAATTGTTTCATACGGAAGGGCATTAGCAGTTGTAACTTGCACAGGAAATAAAACACAATTCGGAAGAATTGCACTGTCATTAAAAGAAATAAAAGAGAAAGAAACACCTCTGCAAAAAAAATTATCACTTTTTACAAAAAAATTAGAAAAAGCAATTTTGGGAATCATAGTTATATTAACAATTTTCGGATTCATCCGCGGTATATCGATTACACAATCAATAATGACTGCAATAAGTTTAGCAGTTGCTGCAATCCCAGAGGGGCTGCCAGCAGTAGTAACAATTGCATTGGCACTTGGAGTACAATCAATGGTGAAAAATAAAGCTTTGATTAGGAAGCTTTCTGCTATTGAGACATTGGGTGCAGTAACAACAATCTGTTCAGACAAAACAGGTACAATGACAGAGGGAAAAATGACTGTCACCCAGATATATGCCAACAATGAGTTAATCCGCCTAACTGGGAAGGGATACGAAACAAGCGGAATATTCAAAACACTTTCTTCAAAATATGATTCATCAAGATTACAAAAATTAATGGAAACTGCAATACTATGTAACAATTCACAATTACAAACCAAAACCGGAGATCCAACAGAACTCGCATTGCTGATTGCAGCAAAAAAAGCGAATATAAAAACTGAGTTTGTGCGAGTAAATGAAATTCCTTTTGATCCAGAACATAAATATATGGCTACAGTAGATATGTTGAAAAATAAAAAACAGTTACACATGAAGGGTGCACCAGAAGTAGTAATAAAAAAATGTAAATATGTCTATAACAATGGAAGATTAAAAGTTTTAACCGAGAAGGATAGAGAAAAAATACTTTCAATGAATTCTAGGATGGCAAGTGCTGCACTAAGAGTTTTAGCCTTAGCTTATTCAAAAGAGGGGAAGGAAGAAAATTTAATTTTCCTCGGATTAACAGGAATGTTGGATCCAGCAAGGTCAGAAGCAAAGACGGCGATAAAAGTTTGTAAAAAGGCAGGAATTCGAGTAATAATGATTACAGGGGATAATGCAGTAACCGCGCAGGCCATCGCAAAAGAATTGAATTTGAGGGACAGAGTAATAACAGGAGAAGAATTAGAAAAAATATCAAAAAATGAATTAAAGCATATGGTCAGAAAAATAGATATTTATGCACGAGTAAATCCCGAACATAAAGTAAAAATTTTAAAGGCACTTCAAGAAAATGGGGAAATTGTGGCCATGACTGGAGATGGGATCAATGATGCTCCAGCATTAAAAGCAGCAGATGTAGGCATTGCAATGGGAATAACAGGAACAGATGTTTCAAAAGAATCCGCAGATGTAATTTTGTTAGATGATAATTTCAATTCAATAGTATACGCTATAAAACACGGAAGAAGAATATTTGATAATATAAAAAAATTCGTTAAATTATTACTCTCTGCAAATTTTGGAGAAATAGGATTAATTTTCATATCATTAATTGCCGGATTGCCATTGCCGTTATTGCCACTACAAATTTTATGGATAAATCTGATAACTGATAGTTTGCCTGCCGTTGCACTAGGTGTGGATCCTGCAGAAAAAGATATAATGAAAAGGAAACCAAGAAATCCAAAACAAGGAATATTACATAATAATTTAACTTTTTTAGTTATGTCTGGAATAATTTTAACACTAATTGGGCTTGCTTTGTTTATCCCAAATCTAGAAAATATAGAAAAAGCAAGAACAATGGCAGTAATGGGATTAATAGTATTTGAACTTTTATTAGTATTTGTTTGCAGATCAAGAACAAAAACAATATTCCAAACCAATCCATTTTCAAATAAATTATTAATAATTTCTGTAGGTGTATCTTTTGGATTACAAGCATTAGTATTGTATACTCCCCTGTCTAATTTGTTCAATTTAGTTCCGCTAGGATTGACAGAGTGGGCGAAAATATTTGGATATTCATTGGCAGGAATAACAGTTCTAGAAGTAAGAAAATTATTTTTAAAACAATAACTATTTAAAACAAAATTTCCAAAATTAACATAATGGAGTCATTAAAAACCCTGAGGGCAACAGCATTACTAACAGGCACTGTAATAGGGGCAGGAGTTTTAGGAATACCCTTTGCAATTGCAAAAGCAGGATTTCTTACCGGGTTATTGATGATTGTTTTACTTGGTGCAGCAATGTTAATTTTAAATTTATTTTTTGGAGAAATAATTTTAAGAACTTCTGGAAGTCATCAATTTTCTGGTTATGCTGAAAGATATCTTGGTAAGTGGGGAAAATATCTTGCATCATTCGCATTATTTTTCGGGATATATGGTGCATTGATTGCATATATGGTTGGAGAGGGAGAGGCCCTTTCTGCAATTTTCGGACTGAAACCAATAATTTTCACATTAATATTTTTTGTATTAGTTGCAGCAATAGTTTTCAAAGGATTAGAGGCAATTTCAAAATCAGAAATTTATCTTCTAAGTATAGTCTTATTATTGGTTGCAGTAATTTCAGTGATTACAATTTCATCTGGAAAGTTTGACATATCAAATTTAACTACATTCAATATATATCATATATTTATTCCATTCGGAGTAATATTATTTGCATTCAGGGGATTTGAAGCAATTCCTGAAATGAGGGAATATTTACAAAGAGATAGAAAAAAATTAAAAAAAGCAATAATAATTGGATCATTAATACCGTTGGTAGTATACATAATATTTGCATTTGCGACACTAGGAATAACTGGGGCAAATACCACCGAAATCGTGACAATCGGACTTGGAGAATCTCTGGGCGAGGGAATGTTAATACTTGGAAGTTTATTTGCAATATTTGCAATGTTAACTTCATTTCTAACTTTATCTCTAGCAATGAAAGAAATTTACATGTTTGATTATAAATTAAGTCCAAACAAATCCTGGGCTTTAACAATGTTTATCCCCATAATCATAATTTTGGCGGGAGCCACAGATTTCATAAAAGTGATCGGAATTACTGGCGCATTATCCGGGGGAATAGAGGGAATAATAATAGTTTTAATGCATAGAAAAGCAAGAAAACATGGGAACAGAGTTCCAGAATTTAAATTGGGAAAGAAAACCGGAATTGGACTATTTTTAATCTTATTGTTCATCCTTGGAATAATTTATCAGATATTACAAATGATAAAATAGGAAAGTTTTAAATAATTATTAGGTTCACTTTTACTATGTTAGCTAATAGGATTTTAATAAGGGATGCACTGGTAAAAAACCCATCTTCTGAAGCAGTAGTTTCAGGATGGATAAAACAAATAAAACCTTTGGGAAAATTAATTTTTATAACTTTAAGGGATAGATCTGGCGAGATACAATTAATTGCAAAAAAAGAACTGGACAATTTCAAAGTTCTTTCAAAAGTCACAAGGGAATCTTCACTAGTATTTAAAGGGAATATTCAAGAAAGTAAACAAAAATCAGGTGGAAACGAATTAGAAATAAAAGATTTTGAAATTTTAAATCAAGCAGAAACCCCCTTGCCAATAGATGTAGGGGCAGGAACTTCAAATATCGATAAAAGATTAGATCATAGATTTTTAGATACTAGGGAAGAAAAAATAAATGCAATTTTCAAGATAAGGAGCAAAATATACAAATTAACAACAGATTTTTTCGACGATAATGATTTCACAAACATAACTACTCCAAAAATAACAAGTGCAGGAGTAGAATCTGGGGCAGAATTATTTGAGATGAAATATTTCAATAAAAAAGCATATCTTTCTCAAAGTCCACAAATATACAAACAAATGTTTGTTGCAGGCGGATTCGAAAGAGTATATGAGTTGGCACCAGTTTTCAGGGCAGAGAATAGTAACACAACAAGGCACCTAACTGAATTTACTGGAATAGATATGGAAATGGGGTTTATACAAAGCGAATCAGATGTAATGGATGTCATAGAAGAATTATTCAAATTTATTTTGAACAAATTAAAAAAAGAATGCAAAAGGGAACTAGAATTATTGGGGGTAAATCCTATTGTTCCAAAAAAAATACCTCGGTTATCAATGAAAGAAGTAAAAGAGATGCTCTCTGAAAAAGGGAAATCACTTTTAGAATCAGATGATCTAGATTCAGAAGCAGAATCAATAATTGGAAAAATAATAAAAGAAAAATACAATGAGGAATTTGTTTTTGTAACAAATTATCCGTGGGAGATTAGGCCCTTCTATCATATGAAACCAGAAGATGATAAAAATGGAACAAAATCTTTTGATTTGATTTGGAATGGGGTGGAGATCGCAACCGGTGCACAAAGAGAGCATCGTTATAATATATTAAAAGAACAAGCAAAAGAAAAAGGAATAAATTTAGATGAGATGGAATCCTATGCGGAAATTTTCAAATTTGGTTGTCCACCTCACGGAGGGATCGGGCTTGGTCTAGACAGGATGGTTCAAAGATTATTAAATTTAGATAATGTTCGAGAGGCAATATTGCTCCCAAGAGATCCGGAAAGGTTAACACCCTAGAAACATTTTTATAGATTATGAGGTATTTTAATAAAAAATGGAATATTTATCAATAGAAAAAACATTTGAGAAAAAAGGAACAGTGAAAGTAAGAGGGTGGATACACCGAATTAGAAAAATGAAAGATAAGGTTTTTATTGTTCTTAGGGATTCTTCAGATGTTATTCAATGTGTGGTGAAAGATCCAGAAATAGTAAAGATTGCAGATGAATTATTGGTTGAAAGCTCATTAGAAATTGAAGGTAAAATTTACGAAGAAAAAAGGGCCCCAACTGGATATGAAATAGAAGTTTCAAAATTAAATATTGTACATCCTGCAGAGGATTTCCCAATAGGCAAAGATCAAAGTCCAGAATTTTTATTAGATCAAAGACATTTATGGTTAAGGTCAAGAAAAATGACTGCCATAATGAAAATCAGGAGTACAATTTTTGGCGCAATTCACGAGTATTTTAGAAAAGAGGGATTTTATGAACATCAATCTCCGACTATGTTGGGTGCAGCAGGAGAAGGAGGATCATCAGTTTTTGAAGTAAATTACTTTGGAAAAAAGATCTATCTTGCACAAACTTGGCAATTACATGCAGAGGCAATGATGTTTGCATTGGAGAAAATATATACCCTTGCACCCTCATTTAGAGCAGAAAAATCATCAACTTCTAGACATTTAACAGAATATTGGCATGCAGAAATGGAAGTTGCATGGTGCAATTTCAAAGATTTACAAGACCATGTTGAAAAATTAGTAAAACACATTGTAAATAATGTCCTAAAAGAAAATAAAAAAGAATTAGAATTATTGAAGAGGGATTTAAAAACATTGGAAGCAACATCAAAAAAATCATTTCCAAGAATGACATATGATGAAGTTTTAGAATTACTAAAAGAAAAAGCAGATTTGAAGATTCCTTGGGGAAAAGACCTTAGGACAATAGAGGAAGATAAATTATCTGCTTTATTCGATACCCCTGTAATTGTAACTGATTATCCTAAAAAAGTTAAAGCTTTTTACATGAAGGAATCTCCAGAAACTATAGATAAACCAGAAAATAAGAAAACTGTACAGGGATTCGATTTGATCGGCCCAGAAGGATATGGTGAATTAGTTGGGGCTTCACAGAGGGAAGAAAATATTGAAATAATAAAAGATAATCTAACAAAGGAAGGAGAGGATTTAAAAAATTATGAATTTTATCTTGATACTAGAAGATATGGTTCAATCCCTCACGGCGGTTTTGGGATGGGGGTAGAGAGGGTAATCTCCTGGATATGTGGATTAGATAATATAAAAGATGCAATCGCGTTTCCACGAACAATGACGCGGATGTCGCCATAGAAAAGCTTTTAAATTACCCACCTACCTTTTTTATTTATGCCCCGGTGGCTCAGTCTGGTTAGAGCACATGGCTGTTAACCATGGGGTCGCAAGTTCAAATCTTGCCCGGGGCGCTCATTTTCGACAAAACAAAACACTTATAAACCCTTCAAAAAACAATCAAATTAGTATTAAATGGAGATTGAAAAAGCAGTAATTACAATTACACACTTTTTCTAAACAAAATTTAAAATGGAAAAATTTAAAGAATTAAATATAGGAAAATCAATATTGCAAGCTTTGCAAGAAGAAGGATTCGAAACTCCGACGGAGATTCAAGAAAAATCCATCCCTTCTGCAATTGCAGGAAAAGATTTATTGGCTGGATCTGCAACAGGTTCAGGAAAGACATTAGCATTTGGAGCAGGAATAATTCAAAACTCAGTAAAGGGTAATGGTATTCAAGCTCTAATTTTGACGCCGACAAGAGAATTAGCTCAACAAGTTAAAGAAGCATTAAAAAAATTCTCAAAACATAAACCTCTAACAATTTCAGCAGTTTATGGTGGGATGCCAATTGACCGGCAATTCAGAAGACTTAGAATTGCAGATATTGTAGTTGGAACTCCAGGAAGAGTCCTAGATCACATTAAAAGAAAAACAATAAAATTAAACAATGTAAAAACTTTAGTTTTAGATGAAGCAGATAGAATGCTTGATATGGGATTTATAGACGATGTTGAGAGAATAATAAAAAGTGTACCAAATGAAAGGCAAACATTATTATTTTCTGCAACAATCCACGGGATGGTTGCAAACATAATAGAAAAATATCTAAATGATCCTGTAAAGATTGAAGTGCAATCTCATGTAGATCCAGCAAAATTAATACAAGGTTATTATGACGTTCCAGATCAATTGAAGTTTTCATTATTAGTGCATTTACTAAAAGCAGAAACTTCTGGTTTAGTGATGGTATTTTGTAATACTAGGCACAACACTGATTTTGTTGCGAACAATTTAAAGGGATTAGGAATACCTGCGGAAGCAATCCATGGTGGATTCACACAGGGAAAACGAAATAAAATCCTTGAAAGATTCCATTCTCAAAAAGTTTTAACATTGGTCTGTACTGATGTTGCAGCAAGAGGATTGGACATACCAAACATTTCTCACGTATATAATTATGATCTTCCAATAGATCCTAAGGATTACGTACACAGAATTGGGAGGACCGCAAGGGCAGGGAAAGAAGGGATTGCAGTAAACATTCTTGCATCTCGAGACCACGACAATTTCGGAAGAGTTTTAAAAGAAAATAAAATTAAAATTCCGAAATTAGAAATGCCGCGGATTGAAAGAATAGAATTAAATTGGAGAGCCAAACCTAAAAAGTTCGGCGGCGGAGGCGGCAGCGGAGGGGGAAGAGGGCGGAGACGTTAATCTCCCCTCATAAAATCTTTCACATCTTCATAACTTCTAGCACCTTTCAAATTTATATGTTCAGGAAAATTTTTACGATAATTTCCCCACGCATACCGTTCATCTAAATAAATAATTATTCCTTTATCAGTTTCACTTCTAATACATCTTCCAGCATTTTGCATAATGGATGTAAATGCGGGCATAATATAGGCATATTCCATTCCCTTGCCAAATCGCTCATCATAATATCTTGTCAGTTCCTTTATTTCCAAATCATTTCTAGCAAATGGCACCCCAACAATAATTACACCCTTGAGTTTATCCCCATCAAGATCAATACTTTCTCCAAAGCTACCAGAACTAACCGCAAACAATGTAGCTCCTTTGTCTTTCATAGAAATAAATTTTTTCAATATCAATTCTCTAGAATATTTGTCCATTCCAGGACTTTCAATAAATGTTTCTTCGTCTATATGTTCCAATACTTTGCCCATTATTGCATAACTTGGAAAAAAGAAAATTTTGTTTCCATTGATTATCCCCATTAATTCCGAAACATGATGTGCAATTTTCTCATACATCTGACCATTCCTCTGATCAAATTTAGTAGAGATTGCAGGAACAACTAAATCTAACCTATTTTCTGCAGGGAATGGATTTGGATATTCCACTTTTAATGGTAACTTCAACCCAAACATCTCTTCATACATTGTAAGGGGATAAAGAGTTCCACTCATAAAAATATTTGAATGTGATTCTTCCAAAATTGGATCGAGTACAATGCTAGGGTCAAGACAATTATAAAATAAACTAATAATTGGTTTCCCAGTTCTTGTAAAACTCCTTTTCAAAATTCTTGAAAATTTATCATTTTCTTTTTTCCATATTTGAAGAAAATTAACTAATGAATTCAGATAACTTCGTTGTTCTTCCTCAACAACTTTGCTAGAAGTTTCATAAATTTTAGTAATCAGCTCATCATTTACAGAAATAAAATCATTTTTTGAAACAATAGTTTCATTTTTTTTCAATCCAAGTTTAGAACTCATATTTAATAGACTATTGCCGATTTCAACTATTTCTGGTTCAAGTTCCTGATTGAATTTTCCTGCCTCTCGAACTGCAGAATCTAAACTTATTGTGCTAACATGTTCGCTCATCAAAGATCTTGCACGCGATGGAAGATTATGTGCTTCGTCCCAAATCAAAATGCAATCTTTCAATTCCTTTCCGATTTTTTTAAAGAATCTCTCCCGCGTCCCAGAATTCAAAACATGAAAATAATCTAAAATTATAACTCTTGATTTTTTTGCCAAATCCGATGCTGCCTCGAAACTACAAACCTCCGCATTACGACACTTATCTACAAGTTCATCAACATTCAATATATTGGTTTTTAATTCATCAATTAATATCTTCTTTACGAATATTTTTTCTTTATTTCTATAGTTCTCATAATACTCGCATTCTTTATTCTCAACAACCGATTTACAAAATTCTCGAAATTCCATGGAGTTCAAATTTGAAATATCCTCTCTTGGACACATCCATCGTTTCCCAATAAAATCCGCAACTTGAAAATTTATATCACTTTTTTCCTTTATTTGTTTTAGAGTATCCACAACAACCTTGTGATGAGTATGTTTCGAAGTTAAAAAAAGTACAGTTTTATCATTTTCTATCGCATATTTTAATGAAGGAGCCAAAGTAGCAGCAGTTTTACCAACGCCAGTAGGGACTTGGGCCAATACATCTTTTTTATGGTTTAATGCGGTATTTACAACTCTAATGAAGGATTCCTGGCCCTTTCTATAGCTATCAAATGGAAATAAATCTTGCATCAAAGAATAACAATTGAGACATTTATAAAAACATAGGGACTCTAAACAAGGGAATATATTTACTACTATTGAATAACAATAAATGGAAACACTTATAAACCAATTTAAGAATAATAAATTATGAAAATATATCATTTTACTTCGGAACAGAATTGGAATCAGATTCAAGAAGAATGGGCATTATTTCCCAGTTCCACCTATCGGAATATCTCCAATCATTTGGCACCACACCCTTCAATAGGCATATCAAGAATATATGGTTCTGGAATGAAACAATTTAATGTAGCATTGCAAAATGAAAGCGCATGGGAAGAATATGGATTATTAAAAACATTATTGAACCATACAACTGGAAAAATAAAATTAGAATTAGATATGAAAAACAAAGAGGGAATTTTAGTTAGGGATCATGTTCATTTTTCACCAAAAAGAACAAAAGAATTGTATGGGGAGGATTTTTTCCATGGATTAATTTCTGGTTCAAGTTCAAGAGATAATAAGGATCTGCATGATGCAATGGGAATGTACTATAATTCAACAATAAAATTAGAAGATTACAGTGGAAATTACAATGTTCCAGAGATTTGGATTCCCAACAGAATACCACTTTCAGAAATAATAGAAAGATAATTTATTTTTTTCTTAATCCAACAATATAAAATTCTTTACTTCTTTTTCTACTTCCAACCGGTTTAACAATTTTTGTAGTAAAAAAAGTTTTTTTAACCTCTTTAACAAATTTAGGAGAGAATTCACTTTGAAATATTTTACAAACAAATTTACCATTTTTTTTAAGTACCTTTTTTGCAATCTCCAATGCCTTCATGCTAAGGTCATATGAATCCTCATTATCCAATGTGCGGATACCAACTGTTTTTGGAGCAAGATCACTAAGAACAATGTCATACTCTTTTGAAATTTTTTCAAATAATGAATCAGAATAGATATCAACTTTTATCCAATTGCCAAATTTAACTTCATTAACATCAACAGCATCAACTTTTGCACCCAATTCATCAACATATTGTGTCCAAGATCCGGGCGCGGCACCAAGGTCCAAAACTTTATCTCCGGCCCTAATAACTTTAAATTTAGTTTGAATATCTTTTAGCTTATATACACTTCTTGCAAAATAACCTTCATATTTTGCCTTCCTAGTAAATTTATCTCTTTGCATTATATCCACTTCTTATATCTAAAGAATATAAAAAGTAATACTATGCTAAAAAACATAAATATTAGTGGTATAAAAAATCCATTTGGATCATTATAGAAGGGGATTTTAGCAAAATTCATGCCCCATATTCCAGAAATCAACATAGGCAACAACAAAACAGATGCCAAAACTGTAAATGAGCGCATAACATCATTTAAATTATTAGAAACCGAGGACATATGCATTTCAGAAATTCCCCTTATTTTCTCACCCTGATAACGGATCATATTTTCTGCTTGAGCAATTTCGACATGAGCACTATTTATGAAAATGTAATTTTTATCTGCAATAAATTTACTGGTTTTATTCAATAATTTATCTATAATCTCCAAATTTGAACTAATTGCCCTACCATAGCGAGATATTTGTTTTTTCAATGGAAAAATTTCATTAATATTATTCATTTTATTTTTTAAAACTTTATATTCAATCGCATCTAGCTTATCATCAAAATCATTCAAATCCTTGTGCAAATTTCGGTTCATCTCAGAGACTATCTTATAGAATAAAAAATCAATTCCCCGCCCAAAGAATTCCGGACCTTCGGAAGTAAACATTATCTTAAAAAAGGTTGATATGGGTTTTAGAGGTTTAGCATGAATAGTAATTATAAAATTTTTACTTAAAAATATTCCAACTGGAACAGAATTTTTCCCAATTAATGATCTAAAAACAATAAAAGAATATCGGTCCCTCGTTGATAATCTCGGAATTTCATTTTCATCTAAACTATCCACCAAATCTCGAGCATACAGTTTAAATTTATTTTTTAGTTTGTCTAATTCTTTCTCATTTGGAGATATAACATTGACCCAAACGCGATCTCTAATCAAATTAACTTTATCTAATTCAACAGAGCTAGTTTTCTTTCCAGAATATTTAACACATTTAATCATTACTCTAATTTTATTTTTTTTCTTTATAAATTTTCCTACCAATAGTCTTTTAAAGATAATTGTAAATAAATGCCTATGCACGAGGGAATACATCATATTCAAAAAAGAAAAAGGACAAAGGGCAAGCATGAACCTTATCCTAGTAAAGATTTTTTAAAAAATATTTTAGATAGGGCGATTTATATTGCGGGAATTTTTGGGCTTGTAATGACCATCCCGCAAATATTAAAAATTTATGTAGAACAAAATGTTTCAGGAATTTCAGTTCTAACATGGGTTGCATATCTCCTAATGTCCCTGACTTGGGTAGCATACGGAATTGTTCACAAAGAAAAACCATTGATAATTACCTATTCGTTATGGGTAATAATGAAATTAGTAATTATTTTTGGAGTAATGTTATATAATTAAAATGGATACATTAATTTGGATATTATTGGCAACATTATTTGTAAGTTTATTATCGTTAATTGGAATTATAACAATTTCTTTAAAAACTAAAATTTTAAAAAAAATATTATCTTTTTTAATTGCACTTTCTGCGGGAGCATTATTGGGGGGAGCATTCATACATTTAATTCCAGAATCTCTAGAAACAACCACTGCCACGACCACATTCACATTTTTATTAATTGGGTTTATATTGTTTTTATTAATTGAGAAAATTTTACATTGGAGACATTGTCATGATGTTGAGTGCAAGGTCCATACTTTTGCATACATGAGTTTATTTGGGGATGCGGCCCACAATTTCATAGATGGGTTAATTATTGCTGTAAGTTTTATGACAAATATACAACTTGGTTTAACGACAACGTTGGCAGTAACTCTTCATGAAATTCCGCAAGAAATAGGGGATTTTGGAGTATTGATCCATGGCGGGTTTTCAAAATTAAAAGCATTAACATATAACTTTATTTCAGCACTCGCGGCAATGGCAGGTGGACTGATTGGATTTTTGCTACCTGTAAACAACATAGCACATTACTTGATCCCCATTGCAGCAGGAGGATTCATTTATATCTCTGCATCAGATTTAATCCCTGAACTTCGAAAAGAAACAAATTTAAAAAAATCAATGTTGAATTTATTGGTGTTCATAATTGGTATCTCAATCATGTATTTAATTTAACATTACTTAAAAGTAGTAAAAATAGTAACATTTATAAATAAATAATTAATTTAGATAATACTAAAAATGGATAAAGATAGTATTATTGCAACATATTCAAGGGATATCGCTAGATATGGCGGAATATTGGATGATTGTGAGCAAAAGGATTTGGCAGAATCAATCACATACAATAAATCCATTTCAAAAATTTATGCAAAGTCCCTAAACGATAAAAATTTATCAATTAAATCCAGAGAAAGATTAAAATTAGAGTATGACGAAATAGAATCTAAAATTAATTCTGCAAGGGAAACATTAGCAATCACGAATTTACCATTTGTAATTGCAAAAGCTAGAAAATTTGCCGGCAGGAATGTAGATATATTGGATCTAATCCAAGAGGGCAGCCTGAAACTTTATCAGAAAGCAACAGATATGTATGATCCAAATCATTCTTCAAATTCAAAGTTTATATCTTATGCAGGATGGTGGGTAGATCATTCAATGCGTAGGACCCTTTCGAATCAATCTAGACATATTAGGTTACCAGTGCATGCAAGTGATCTAGAAAGAAAAATAAAATTATTCACAGATAATTTTGTGAATGAAAATCTAAGGGCGCCAAGTTCAGAAGAAATTTCAGAAGGAATTGAAGAAAAACTAAAAAAAGTAAATGAAATGCAAATTAATGAAAGATTGAGAGATACCTTGAGTTTAGATTATCAAGGAGATAATGACCATTCCACATTATTAGATACCATTTCTTACGATCCTCAGCAGGAGATGGATGGACAAATGAATTTTCACCAAGCAGGGATAATTGAAAAATTATTAAAAACCGCAAAATTAACTGAAAAAGAAAGACTAATTATAGATGACAGATTTGGACTGGAATCTGGAAACGCACGTACATTGGCAGAAGTTGGTGATGAATTAAAATTGACAAGAGAAAGAATTCGCCAAATTGAAACGATGTCCTTAAAGAAATTAAAAAGGGCAGCAAAAAAAATGAATTTGAATTTTGAAGATTTGTTCTAATTATCTAGAATTATTAATATTATTTCGTTTACAATATTTTTTTATAACGCATTTACTGCAAAATGGAGATATTGGTGAACAAGTATTTTGACCATGGGAAACCAATAAATAATTAATTCTTTTCCAATATTTTTTTGGTAATTTTTCACGTAGTTTCATCTCGGTTTCATAAGGAGTATCGGTTTTAAGATATCCAATTCTATTAAAAATTCTGTGGACATGGGTGTCAACACAAATACCATATTTATCAAATGCAGAAATTCTAACAAGGTTGGCAGTTTTTCTCCCGACACCTGGCAATTTAATTAAATCATCAATTTCTTCAGGAATTTTCCCATCAAATTCCTCAAAAATAACTCCTGGCAATTTTTTTAATTGTTTTGATTTATTTTTATAAAAACCCACTGGATAAATTAGCTTTTCAATTTGCTTCAAGTTTAATTTTTTCAAATCCTTGAAGTTTTCAACTTTCTTAAATAGTTTTTCACAAACCTTTACAGTAGTTTCATCCCGTGTTCTAGCACTAAGAATGGTGGCAACTAAAATTTTGAATGGTGATTCAGTTTTTACTTTAATTAAATCAACAACCGGAACGTTATAATTTTTAACTTCCTTATTCAGAATAAAATATATCTTATCTATGTTTGACATAGTAAAAATATAAGATTATGAGTCTCCCCATAATCCATGTAGATTGCAATATGCTCTTACTCCGAAACTAGAATCCACATTATCAAATATTGCTTCTGGATTTTGCCCAGGTTTAAGCTGTTTCCTATAAACTCTATCCTCTGTTAATAACTCAATCCATTCTATGTAATGATCTTCATCCATTGGATGATCGATTGATCCAACCCTAACACGGATGCTATTTTCTATTTTTTCAATTATGGGGACATGTTTTTCCTCTGCAGCATCCTCATTATTTTCCTTCATTTCAATCATCGGCTTACCACAACAAAATAATGGAACTGGCGCACTATGCAAAATTTCAACGAGATTCCCACATGTCGGACATTTATATATTTGATTTATTTCTGTCATTTTATATTCTCCTTATCAAAACAATTCATACTTAAATCTTTCTAAAAATAAAAAAAAATAAAAAAAAATTAACAAGCCGATGTGCTATAGTGTAATTTTTTGATACCAACCAAAATTAACACGATTGCAAAAACTTGTGTAAGATTCAAATACCCGAACCATAAAATCAAACCTAATAATATTGATATTATGCCTCTAAATGCAAAAGCACCTTTGCCAGAATGACAACCTACTGCACAAGTATTACTTTCTTTTTTAACAACTTTTTTTCTTTTTTTAGCAACCATTTTTCACCTCCGTTTATTTAGCAAAAATTCCCCAAAAGATTTTAGAAAATCCAGCTATGAACAATAGCAATGCAAATAGTTGTTCTAATGTCAATATCGCGCTCCATAATGCCCAGCCCAATATTAATGAAACTATTCCTGCAAAAATTAATCCAGACCTAGCCCTAGAACCCATCCCTTTTTTCTTAACCATTAAATATCACCCTCCTATCCTAATTTTTATTTTTTCTATTTAAATACTTTTTCCTAGAATATATATAATCAATTGGGACAATCTTTAAAATAAGATCAAACATTTGATATACATGGCCCAAAGAATACAAAGTCCAAGTTCAATAAATACTTTCAAACAATGTCAAAGAAAGTATTACTATCAATATATTCTAAAGTTGGCACAAAAGGTGCCATCAATCCATTTACAAAGAGGAAAAATAGTTCATGAGGCACTGGAAGACTTATTCAAGATAGACATTTCCAACATGGACAAAGAATATTACGAATTCGAGTTAAAAACACTATTACAAAGTCTATTCAAACAAAAATGGACAGCAGAAAAAAAAGAGTTAGACAGAATTGGGATGACTCCGGAACAATTAGAATTTTATTTCAGAGAATCTCTTTATATGGTGAACAATTGGTTTAGAAATTTTATGAAAATCCTGGGCCCAAAAGTTGAAAAAGAAGGCCTAGTCGAAGGATTCAATCATGTTAAACCAAAAACAGAAGTATATTTTCTATCTGAAGAACATCAAGTAAGGGGATTCATTGACGCAATTCATGAGATTGACGGGGAAGTATCGTTAATGGATTACAAAACCTCAAAGAGAGAAAAAATGAGTCCGGAGTATCGGTTACAACTTGCGATATATGCTTTACTCTATGAGGAAAAATATGGAAAAAAGCCGCAATTGGTGGGGATAGATTTTCTAAGGCATAAACAACATTACTTGGATGTGGACCAAGATTTGGTGGATTTTGCAAAATTAGAATGTAAGTTTATTCAAGAGCAAACAATTTCTGAAGATATTTCAGATTATTCAAGAAAGAAAACTCCCCTATGCAATTATTGTGATTTTCAAGATGTATGTTTTGGACAGAAAACAATGGACGAATTCATAGCAGAAAATGGACCTAATAGATAAATTCATAGTAGAATATTCGCCAGTAATAATAAATTCCATAAGGGAATATAATCTAAGTCTAGCAAATTTTACAAATGAAAGATATTATCGAGATATTGGGCAATATTTTGATGAAATCAGTTTCGAGGATTTAGAGAGAAGCATTTTTTTATATGAAAAATCTCGAGAATTAATTGAAGATGCCTGGGAATTAGCAATAGAAAAAGATAAAATTTATTTAATTAAATGAGATTAAAAAATCTCATTTATGTTTAATCATTTCTTCTATTTCACTATCTGGAAATTTATGTGTCCCAATTATCCGATCTAATTTCTTTTTTCCTTCAGAATCATTTTCATCTAGTGCCCCATACATTGATGCCTGAGTAAAGATATCTATCCTTGAATTACTATCATACATTTGCTCAAAAAATTTTGCAGCCTCATCATAATTGCCATCAGTATTATTTAATACCTGTTCCGCACTTTCCCTTTTTATGTGATAATTCTTAACTAATTTTTCTATTTTATTTTCCATTTTAATAATTTGAAAACTGAAACACATTATAAATCTTATCAATGATTATATCTTATATTTCGCAATTAAAGTAGAGGCTAACTTCCCATCAACCTTGCCAGAATATTTTTTCATTACTTCGCCCATTAATGCACCCATGCTCAAATCTTTATTTTTCTCAACAAGTGTTTTAATTTCTTTTTCTAATTTTGAATCATCAACTGGAGAATAATTTTTCAAATTAATTTTTCTTCCTTCTGCAATATCTTTGAAAATATTAATCACCGAATCTTTTGTGATTTTTTTCAATTCTAATGCATTCAAAACAAGTCTGAAATCATTCTCACAAAATTCATGTTCTAACTTATATCTGGATTTAATATCTTTCGGAATTTCAACAAGAATATTCGAAATCAACTTTATATCTAGATTGTACTGATAATCATCCAAATTAAATCCTGCTTTAACTAAGCCCCTGGATAAGGATGGATTCAATCCAAGTTTTTCATATTCCAAAATTTTATTATCGATCAACTCAGAAACTTTTACCTCATCCAACAATCTCTTATCAATAATTATTGGTTTGACATCGGTTTCAGGATACATCCTGGATGCACCCGGCATTGGTCGCATAAATGTGGTTGTTCCATCAGGATTAGCGCCACGGACTTCAGGTTTAACTTTTATTTTTAATTGCCTCTTAATTTCCCCATCAATTATCTTGGGAATATTTTTCAAATCCTGAAAACCTTTTATTTCAACTCTTTCACCATTCTTTATTGAAACGTTAACATCTTGCCTTATCACTCCGATCCCTCTTTTCACCTTTCCAGTACTTCGAAGAATCATTCCAAGTTTTTCTGCAGTTTCTTTACACTGAGTTGGATTTTTTATATCTGGACAAGTGGCAATTTCAACAAGGGGAATGCCCAATCTATCTAATCTATAAATGATTGATTTTTCTTTGTTAGTCTTAGTAGACAAAATTTTTCCAACTCTTCTTGCAGAATCTTCTTCTAAACAAACACTATCAATTCCAACCCTGCCATGAGAGGTTTCTAAATATCCGCCCTGCCCAACCAACATGGTCCTTTGGAACCCGGAAGTATTACTTCCATTCACCACAGTTTTCCGCATAACTTGAATTTCATTAACAACATCACAGTTAAGCATCTTACAAATTTCTAATGTTATTTCTAATGCATTTTTGTTTAAATCATGAGGGGGCTCTTCATCAAATTCAACAGAACAAGTACTATCCGAATATCCCTCGTAGGTAAACTCTAATTCTTTATCTCTTTCATGTTTTGCAGCGATATCAATTTCCCCTCCTTCTCCAGGGACAGACCTCAATCTTCTTTTTATAGAAATATCGTGTGGATCATTCCTCAATTTTGAAGGGCAAGAGCAAAACAATTTATTAGTTTCTAATTGTTGATGAATTTCAATACCACATTTAAATTTAAGTTTATTATAATCCATTAATTAAAAAGAGAATTTGATATTTATAAAACTATTTCTGTTTCAACTTTATCTAGGTTGAAATAATTACTTGAATAATTATATGCTCCAGCATTCAAAAACGTAATTTTATCTCCAACTTTCAATTCCTTATCAAAATAAACTTTATATCTAAAAATATCTAAGGAATCTGGAGTGAAACCTTTAATGGTGTAACAATGACCAATTTCTACTTCATTTTCGGCCAATAATCGAATATGTGCAACAAAAGTATCCATTGCAGAATTATAGATAGATGCATTCACAATAACGTTATTATCATAAACATTAATTACTTCACATTCTAGCTTAATCGATGGTGCAGCAATCGATCTACCTGGTTCAATTATCATTTTAATATTTTTTTCATTTAAGAATGTTTTAAGTTCCCTGATTTTATTAAAAATATGATTTTTCACTTCCTTTCTAAAGTTTTTATATTCTGCCGGGATCCCACCCCCAATATTAATTAAATCTATTGAAGAAAAATCTTTAATCGAATCTTCCAACTCTTCTTTCAAATTCCATTCTGAGACATTTTGAGTTTTTCTATGGAAATGGATTCCTAATTGGTTTATATTTTTATTATTTTTTAATTCTTTTAGTAATTCATTGATCTTTGAGCTTGAAAATCCAAAAACAAAGTGTTTCCCGGTGTGGATTGTATGTTCCCTCAATTTCATCCTTAAGAGTAAATTTATTTTCCTGTTTTCATTTAGTAATAGTTTTAGATCATTTTCGTTATCAACTACAAAATTAGTTACACCCTTTGGGACCTCTTTATTTCCTTGTAAGAAGAACCAAACTTTTTCTTTATTTTTTAGTAATTTCAAATTTTGTAATGAATGCACACTCATAAAACATTTATTTTCTAAAATTTTAGCAACTTCTAAATTAGTTTTAACACTATATGATACTTCATCGGACAGAGATTTCATTATCTCTAACTGTTCTAGTGCTTTTTTCTCACTTAAAATAAATTTGGCTTTCATCTTTAATCCAGGGGACTTTTTATATTTTTCAAATCATTATTTGCAACATGAGTATAAATTTGAGTAGTTTCTAATCTTGAATGTCCGAGAAGTTTTTGAATATATCTAATATCTGTCCCATTTTCAAGCAAATGTGTTGCAAAACTATGCCTCAACATATGTGGTGTAACTTTTTTATTTAGTTTAACTCTTTTTGCAGCATTATCAACTATTTTTTGTGCAGTTTTTATGACAATATGATTTTCTCTTTTTGAAAATAAATAAATATCATTATCCCTCTTTGTACATAAATATTTCAGTAAATCTTCTTTTAATTTTTTTGATAAAATACTTTGCCTATCTTTGGATCCCTTTCCTTGATTTACTCGAATAATATTCCTATCAACATCAATATCCGAAATTTTCAAATTAACTGCTTCTCCCACCCTTAGGCCAGAAGAATAAAGTATTTCCAACAATAATTTATGTTTAAGATTTTCAGTATTATCTATCATAGATAAGATATCTTTTTTTGATAGAACTTTAGGCAACTTTTTTTCTTTTTTTGGTGTATCTATTTTTACAAAATCTATATTTCTTGGGATCACCCATGTAAAGAAAAATTTAATGCTAGCATAGTTCAATTTTATTGATGCAGACATATATCCTTTTTTGATAAGGTTCGCAAAATGGGATTCTATATCTTCTTTAGAGACCTTTTCAGGGTTTATTTTTATAAAATTAAGAAAATTTTGAGTATTATATGTATATGATTTGATAGTTTTAGGACTAAATCCTTTAAGTTTCATACGATATTCAAGTTTTTCGATATAATTTTGCATAAGATTTTTATTGAGTTCCAATTTATAAATTTTTCTACCTAACATGGCAAGCAGACGTATTAGAAGAACCTTTGTATTTTAGAAGGTTATCTAATACTTGTTATATTCAATCGTCGTGCTTATTTATTGGGAGTAGATGGGTGCCAAAAGATTTATTACTATACCAATTTTATCTTAAAATATGATTATAGAAAATCCACGAAAATACGGTGATGCCTCCTATAATATTGTAGTAATTCATGGAGGTCCTGGAGCACCTGGAGAAATGGCTCCTGTAGCAGAAAAATTATCATCAGATTATGGAGTTATTGAACCATTTCAAACGGAAGACAGCATTAAAGGACAAGTAGAAGAACTTAAATCTATTCTTGATGAAAATTCTTCAAAACCTGTTAATTTGATTGGTTGGTCCTGGGGTGCTTGGCTGGCTTTTATTTTTACTGCTAAATATCCACAGTATGTTAAAAAACTAATTCTCGTTGGAAGCGGTCCTTTTGAAGAAAATTATACCAGTGAAATTATGAAAACCAGATTTTCTCGTTTAACTGAAGATGAGAAAGTAAAACTTAATTCATTAATGGAATCACTAAATAATCCAAGCAGTAAAAATAAAGTAACTCTTATGAAAGATTTTGGAAAATTAATGTCTAAAGCAGATTCTTATCAGGAAATCCCTCATGATGACTCTGTTCTTGAATTTCAACTGGACATTTATCAAAAAGTTTGGTCAGAAGCTAGTGAGCTAAGAAAAAGTAGCAAATTATTAGAATATGCAAAAGATATTAAATGTCCAGTTGTAGCCATCCATGGAGATTACGACCCACATCCTTTTGAGGGAGTTAAAATTCCGCTTTCAAATAATAGTGAAGATTTCAAATTCTATTTATTGAATAATTGTGGGCATCACCCTTGGTATGAAAAATTGGCAAAAGAGCAGTTTTATGAGATTCTTAAAAGTGAAATTGAATAAGGCACCCAACCACAACTTATTATTTACGCACGACGACTCTGAAATTTCCCTTCGGGACGTTGCACTAAATTTCAGCCCTTCGGGGAATATAACAAGGGATATGAGGTTACGAAGTCTTGCAGACTTCTTCACCCAAATTGCTCCCGCTGGTCGCAACTTCTCATATCCCCAACGTTG